>CAKPUJ010000011.1:0-39675 GCA_934191645.1 uncultured Veillonella sp.
AGAGAACTCGGGAGGAGGTGCCCATGGTTTTAAGGGACTCCATGAGCCAGTTGTTGATGAAGGATACTGGTGGGTTGATGATGAAGATGATGGCCAACCCGATGAGAAGAACACCCAATACTGGGAAGAAAAGGACTGGTTTTGTCCCTTCTAAGGATTGAGGAAGGCCTTTGAGAGCCCGCTTGATAGCTAAGACGATATAGCCAGCAGCGAAGCCTGCAATGAGGGCCCCTAAGAAGCCAGAGCCTCCTTGGTTGGCTAAGAGACCGCCTACGAAACCAGCAGCTAGCCCTGGTCTGTCCGCTATGGACATGGCTATGTAGCCGGCTAAAACTGGCAACATAAAGCCAAAGGAGGCAGAACCAATTTGCATGAGGAGGGCAGAAATTTCAGTCCCCTTACCAAAGTTCCCCGGGTTAGCTGGATCGAAGGTATCGAAGAGGAAGGCTAAGGCGATGAGAATACCGCCACCGATGACGAATGGCAACATGTGGGAAACGCCGTTCATCAAGTGCTTATAGATTTGTCGGCCTAAGGAGTCATTAGCGGTTTCCTCAAAGGCCACTTGGTCTTGGGCGGATGCCGTGTAGACCGGTGCTGTGCCTGCCATGGCTTCGGTAAGAAGTTCTTCTGCCTTGTTGATGCCATTGGCTACCTTGGTTTGGATCATAGGCTTACCATTAAAACGGGCCATTTCCACCTGCTTGTCAGCAGCTACGATGATACATTTAGCATGGGCGATATCCTCTGCTGTAAGAGGGTCTTTAATGCCGGAAGCACCATTTTTTTCTACCTTGAGGGAGATCCCCATCTCCTTAGCCTTACGTTCTAAGGATTCTGCAGCCATAAAGGTGTGAGCAATACCTGTAGGGCAGGCTGTAACGGCGAGAACATCGTAGTAGTCATTATCGAGATTAGTTTTAGCTGGTGTTTCATTAGGAAGCTTGTCGGAGTCATTATCCGGCACTTCAACTGCTTTAGGACCCTTTATGAAGCCTGGTACAGAGGGATCAAAGTTACCTTCTTCTTTAGCATCAATGAGGGCTAAGAACGTATCTACGGAATCCGCCGCAATGAGGGCTTCCTTGAAGTCTGGGTCTAAGATCATAGTGGCTAACTGGGAGAGAACTTCTACGTGAGTGTTGGCTTCCCCCTCAGGAGCGGCGATCATAAAGAAGATGCGGGCGGGCTTACCATCTAAAGAATCAAAATCGATCCCTTCTGGAACAGTCATGGCCGCTAAGCCTGCCTTAGCTACACCGGTGGATTTGGCGTGTGGGGTGGCAATGCCCTCCCCAAGGCCGGTAGAGCCAGATTCTTCGCGGGTGAATACGGCGGCTAGGTACTCATCTTTATTGGCTAAGTTGCCTCCTCGCTCCATGAGGTCTGCTAAGAGGCGGATAGCAGATGGTTTGTCTGTTGGTTTGGCGCCCAGCTGGATGGACTGGGCCTTGAGTAAGTCTCTAATTTTCATAGTATTTGCAATCCTTTATATAAGAAGTCGTACAACAAGTGGCTAAGGTGGATGATGATAGCTTAGGTATGGATTTGTGAGAGCAAGTCTTCTACTTCCTTAGCGGTAGCCAAATTGTAGGAGAAGGCCGATGCAGAACCGGCTGCAATCCCCCAGTAGAGAGCCTCTTCTAGGTTGCCTTTGGACTTAGCTAGACCTGTTAGGAAACCAGCTACCATGGAGTCACCAGCCCCCACGGAGTTGATGAGTTTACCCTTAGGTGCAGGAGCCTCAAAGACTGCTCCATCGGCGCCTACTAAGATAGCCCCTTGGCTAGCTCGGCTGATAAGAATGTGTTGGGCGCCCTCTTCTTGTAGCTTGTGAGCCGCCTTAACTAATTGGTCTCTGGTGGCGAGTTCTTCGCCAAAGAGCTCGGACAATTCGTGATTGTTAGGCTTAATGAGGAAGGGCTTGTAGGGGAGAACGTTAGTTAAGAGTCGTTGGGTGGCGTCCACTATGATGGAGACCCTCTTTGGGGCTAGACGAGCCATGATTTGTTGGTAGGTGTCAGCCGGCAGGGAAGAAGGGATTGATCCTGCCAGAACTAGAGTGTCTTTGTTTGTTAAGGCATCTAGTTGTTGGTAGAGCTGGTCTAGGGCTTCTGGAGGGATATTGGGCCCAGCTCCATTGATTTCCGTTTCTTCCTCTTGGCCCTTTACCTTTACATTAATTCGGCTCAGTCCTTCAGTTAGGCGGATGAAGTTTTCTGAGACTCCAAAGGTATCTAGTTGGCGGATGATTTCTTGACCTGTAAAGCCGGCTACAAAGCCTAGGGCTTGCGTTGATTGACCTAGGTTGTTGAGAACGATGGATACGTTGATACCCTTGCCACCGGCCAAGATTTGTTCGTCGTGAGTTCGGTTGATACACCCTGCTTCGAGTCGGGAGGTGCGGGCAATGTAATCCAGGGATGGATTAAAGGTTACTGTATAAATCATTGGCTCTCTCCTTATCTTAGATGTCGATGTGGGTTTGGAAGACCTCTTGGGCCGGGCCTGTCATGAGGACGGTGCCGTCTTCTTGGTAGGAGATATGGAGAGTCCCCAAGTATAGTTCGACATCTACTTCACGGCCGGTATAGCCTTTTTCACAGGCCATGACTGCAGAGGCACAAGAACCAGTGCCGCAAGCTAGGGTGGCGCCAGCCCCTCGTTCCCAGGTGCGGACCTTGATATGGTGGTCGTTGACAACCTCTACATAGTTGACATTGGTCTTGCGAGGGAAAATAGGATGGGTTTCGATGAGAGGCCCTTGGCTAGAAACAGGAGCTGTGGTGATGTCATCTACGAAGACTTCCGTATGAGGAACCCCTAAGAGGACGGAGGCTACCTCAACGTTTTGCCCATCTATTTGGAGGCTTTGCTCTAAGACCTTGTGTCCATCGACCTTCATAGGAATGTCTTGGGGGGAGAAGAAGGGTTTGCCCATATCTACGGTGACGGACTTAACTTGGCCTCCTTCGATAGTCAAGGTTGGCTTCATAATACCCGCTAGGGTTTCGATGGTGAAAGCTGTCTTATCTATTTCCTTGTGATCATAAGCATATTTGGCGAAGCAGCGGATGCCATTGCCACACATCTCCGCTTCTGATCCGTCAGCATTGATAATCCGCATGCGGATGTCTGCTTTATCTGATGGAAGGATGATAACTAGGCCGTCAGCTCCAATCCCGGTGCGGCGGTCACACCATTTGATGGCTGCTTGACTATAGTCTTTGTCAGCCCCTTCTGGGTCGGAGAAGACGATGAAATCATTGCCTAAGCCATGCATTTTTGTAACTTTCATGATGTGGTTCCCCTATATAGTAAAATTATATATAAATAACAACTCATTATAGCATGGAATGGGGATTCTTGTTCCGCCTTGGGCAAAATGGTAGAATAGATTGAGTATCTTACGTAATGAGAGAGGTAGACATGAAAGTTACAGGCATCTCCGGTTCTCGCGGCGTAGCTGTGGGCACTGTATATCGATATGAACATGAGGAAATTGTCATTCCCGACTATAAGGTGGCACCTGAAGGTGTGGCCGAAGAAGTAGAGAAATTAGACAAGGGCCTGACTATGACCTTGGACCAATTGGAGTCTATCCGCATTAAGGCTCTATCTTCTATGGGTCAAAAGGAAGCGGCTATTTTTGAAGCCCACAAGATGATCGCCCAGGATCCTACATTAGCGGATGGCATTAAGAGTCTTATTCAAGGCGGAACTAATGTAGCGGCTGCTACCCAACAGGTGGTGGACCAATTTGCTGGCATATTCTTAGGTATGGAAGACCCTTATATGCGGGAACGAGGGGCTGATATTAAGGATATCGGTGACCGCCTCCTTCGCAATGTTTTGGGTATGACCCCACGGGGCCTCTCTCACTTGACTGGACAGGTGATCCTGGTGGCCCATGATTTGGCCCCATCCGATACAGCTTCTTTGGATACTAATGTGGTCAAGGGCATTGTTACTGCCGCTGGTGGCGTGACTAGCCATGCGGCAATCATGGCTCGGACCTTAGAAATCCCAGCAGTTATGGGGGTAGGAGATATCACTGCCTTTGCTCATGCTAAACGGGCTATCGTCCTAGGTTCTGTAGGGGAAGTTATCGTCGATCCTGATGATCATACCTATGATAAGCATATCGAATTTGCTAAACGCTACCGCGACCAATTAGCCTCCCTTAAACAGTCTGCTAATCTACCAGCCATTACTAAAGACGGTGTGGAAATCCATGTTTATGGCAATATTGGCAAGCCAGAGGGGGCTGAGAAGGTCCTAGCTAATGGTGGAGCTGGTATTGGCCTCTACCGGACGGAGTTTCTCTTTATGGAACACGACAGCTTGCCTTCGGAAGAAGAACAGTTTGAGGCCTATAAGAAGGTGGCTCAAACCATGGATGGTAAAGCTGTTATTATTCGCACCATGGATATCGGTGGCGATAAGGAACTCAAATGCTTGGATTTGCCAGAGGAGATGAACCCCTTCTTGGGTTACCGGGCCATTCGGATCTCCTTGACCAAGCCGGATATCTTTAAGACTCAACTGCGAGCTCTCTTGCGGGCATCCGCCTATGGGGATGTGCACATTATGTATCCTATGATCACCTCCATTGAGGAGGTAAAAGCGGCCAATGCTATCTTGGACCAAGCTAAAGATGAGCTTCGTCAAGAAGGGCAAGCCTTCCGAGAGGATATTAAGGTGGGTATTATGGTAGAAGTGCCAGCTACGGCTGTTTCTGCTTTCTTGTTTGCCAAGCATGTAGACTTCTTCTCCATTGGCACTAACGACCTATGCCAATACACATTGGCAGTAGACCGCATGAATGAGACCATCACTAACCTTTACCAACCTATGCATCCATCAATTTTGCGCTTGATTAAGACTGTTATCGAAGCTTCTCATGACCACAAGAAGTTTACCGGCATGTGCGGTGAGATGGCTGGGGACCCACTGTTGACTATGATTCTCATAGGTATGGGGCTAGATGAGTTCTCCATGTCTGCCCCATCCATTCCTATCGTTAAACACATCATTCGGTCCGTGACCCTGCAAGAGTGTAAGGCTGTTTTGGATACCGTCATGACCATGGAAACAGCGGAAGAAATTCACGCCTACGCCCAAGGAATTATGGCTGAAAAGGGACTGAACTGAGAAAAAATCCCTTCAAGTTTCCTGCTTGCTAGTTGAATTGGTGGCTTAAGCTTGACTCTGGTGAAGAATAAATGATTTAATGTATAAATACGAGGCTCATGGGAGCCTACTAGAATAAGGGGAAAAGATAATGAAAGAAGTAACCGTAGTAATTACTAACGAATCTGGCTTGCATGCACGTCCTGCAACAGCATTCACACAATTGGCTGCTACATTTGCATCCAAATTGACAATCGGCGTAGGTGAAAAAGTCGTCGACGCTAAATCCATTTTGACTGTACTCACCTTGGGTGCGGTTAAGGGAACCTCTGTAGTTCTCACTGCAGATGGGGCTGACGAAGATGCAGCGATTGAGGCTTTATCTCAATTTTTGACAACTAACCACGACTAATTATAGGTTGTAGAAAAGCTATCCCGATTGATTTTGGGATAGCTTTTTTGCTAGGAGTTTCTATGAACTATAAAAGCTTAGGCTTCTCTCTTCTAGGGGCTTGCCTAGCCCTAGGCCTAATGCCGACGATGGCGGCCCTACCACGGACTAATTCAGCCTTGCCAGACCGGGCTTGGCTAGACTATCGTTACCAAAACTCAGATCATGGAGTCCTTAGGGAAAGCCAGGAAGGCCAAAGGTCGATCGGGAAATCACAGGATCAGAAGGCAGTATTGGAATCAGCCATAAGGGCCTCTGATAATTGGGCTGGTATTTTGATCTTAAACCAGGAACCGTCTAATATCCGGGTTAATTTCCCCCTTCCTATTCAGGCTGGTGGTTTATCTGAGTTTAATGGCAACATAAACTATGGCTTGGCCTTTCAGGCGGGATCACTTAATGTTTTATCTATGCCTGTAGCTAACGCAGATATGGACTATAAGGAGAGCTATATCTTCCATGGGAAAAAATACGCATCTATGAGCCCTTCTTGGCTTAGAGATGAGATGAAGAAGACTATTGAAGGGGGACAATCTTCTGTGCCCTTCCTCTATCGGTCAGCGCAAAAGCTAGATCTTCCTTATAAGGCTAATGTGGTCTATTATGGGGCCCAATCCAAGAATGGGGGTATTATCTATAAGTACACCACGGACTTTATGCTTATAGGGCAAAAAGATAGGGCCTATTCTATCGATATGATTCAAAATAATACGGACCAGAGTCGTTCCTATGTGGATAGAGCCTTGGATATGTATTCTAACTATATTGTTCCTTCCGCTAGACCAGCTAATTTAGAACTCAAGAAGCTTTCAGAAGCTACCTGGGATGGTGTCCATATCCATCTGCCTGATGGCTTTGGTGTGGATATGGCAAGGCGTATAAGTAATGATCAAGAGGTCTATGAATCGGCTCATGGCACTATTCGCATAGAGAAACATGGGATTCCCGTGGATCAAAGTAGACAAGATTTAGTTAATGAATCCCTTTCCCTCCTGCAGAGGGTGTCGCCTGAAGGTGGCAGCTATGGAACAGAAGAAGTGACGGGCTCTGGCCGTTACCGGGCTATGATTAATCACAACGGCCAAGTAGGTATATATGTTGAAACATTAAGGCAGGGTAGAGATTATGTGGATACCTGGACCCGTATGATACATAAGGAAACCTACTATGATTTAAAGAGCCATATAAAAGCCCAAGAGTTTAGTAAGCATAAAGCCCTCTACAGGGACTGCTTGACCACCTTGGATGTGGAGGAGGAGAATAATGGGAATCATTAAAAAGCTCGTTTGGCGTTTCTTTCTCCTTGCTATGCTAGTCATTGGATGTCTTTACGCCTATGATAGTTACCAATTCTCCCAAGGCCTCAATAAGGAGAGTATGGCCCATAACCAGGTGGAACAGTCCATGGAAGACTCAGAAGATCTTCTATCGAGGACTGACCGAATTGCACGCCTCTTTCACATAAAGGAAGCGGTCATAGAGGCGTTAGATAAGAAGGTAGACAAGGACGACCAAGTTAAGGGTGAGGCCATTTCGAATTTTGCCAAGGAAGCCTTGGTGGCTACGGAAGATAAACGTTTTTATGAGCACGGCGCCATGGATCCCAAGGCTATCGTGAGGGCTACCTATACTAATCTTATCGCTGGCCAAACAGTGGAGGGTGGGTCTACTATTACCCAACAGTTGGTAAAAAACCTCTTCCTATCATCTAAGCGGGTCATGTCTCGCAAGGTAGAAGAAGCACTGATTGCCATTCAAGTAGAACGGAACTTCAGCAAGGACCAGATTTTGACCATGTATATGAATTCAATCTATTATGGCAATGATTATATGGGAATTAAGGCTGCTGCCAGGGGCTATTTTGATACGACTCCAGGTCGCCTTAGTCTGGCTCAGTCGGCCATGCTAGCTGGTCTGCCACAGGCACCTAATTACTACAATCCAGTTAAGAATTATTCCGCTGCTAAGGGGCGGCAGAAGTTAGTTCTCCAACTCATGGTGGATCAAGGGATGATTTCCAAGGCTCAAATGGAAGAGGCCTATAAGGAAGATTTGGTTATCATGGGAGTTAGGCGCTCAGTTGATCAAGTGGATGAGGATGAAGTTAATTCTACCCAAGTGATGTCTATAGATAGGCAGTCTGTATCCTCTAAGGGATCCTCGTCTCAGAAGTCTAACCGCGGTGGCACTATATAAATGATTAGATAGCGGTAGGGCTTAGTGGATATATAGTCAATAGATACAATTATATATATGAGATTCCTAAGGGCTCTTAGTGGCAATGGATGGGACTTCAGATAGAAGCTTTATATCCTTTTGTTAACTAAGGGCCTTTTGTATTAAAGACCAAGTGAATGTGCAAATGATGTAGACGTTTTTCAGTGGATATTTTGCATAAAATAAATTTTTATGCAAAATTGCTTGCATTATTATGCATTTGTATGTATAATTAGGTCATCGATTGAAAAAGAAGTTATTTTATAATGTTGCTTTAGTAATTAGATATAGAGGTAAGACCCATGACAAAGAAAGAATCCATTAAGAAAGTTGTTCTCGCTTATTCCGGTGGTTTAGACACATCTGTTATTATCCCTTGGTTGAAAGAAAACTATGGGTGCCAAGTTATCGCTGTTTGCGTTGATTTGGGCCAGCCAGAGGATTATGAAGCCGTTGAGAAAAAGGCATATAAGTCCGGTGCTTCTAAGGCATACATTGTAGATGCTAAGGAGGAATTCATAGCCAACTATGTATGGCCTACTGTTAAAGCTGGTGCTGTATACGAAGGTAAGTATCTCTTAGGGACATCCTTTGCACGGCCTTTGATTGGCAAAATCTTGGTGGATATAGCTAAGCAAGAGGGGGCCGATGCCATTGCCCATGGGGCCACTGGCAAAGGCAATGACCAAGTACGGTTTGAGTTGGCTATTAAGGCCTTGGCTCCGAACACAAAAATTATCGCTCCTTGGCGGGAATGGGACTTTAAAGGGCGGGAGGAATTGATGGTCTTTGCTGCTAAGCATGATATTCCTGTAGTAGCAACTAAGTCTCATCCGTATTCTATGGACCAAAACGTATGGCACTTGTCCCATGAAGGGGGCGATTTAGAAAATCCTGCCAATGCGCCTAAGGATGATGTGTACTTGGTAACGCATACGCCAGAAGAAGCTCCCGATCAAGCTGGGTATGTAACTATCGATTTTGAGGAAGGGGTGCCTGTAGCCGTTGACGGCAAAGCTGGGTCTCCTTTGGAAATTCTTGAGTCCCTTAACGAAATTGGTGCCCATTATGGGGTTGGTGTAGTTGATATCGTAGAAAACAGATTGGTAGGCATGAAGTCCCGGGGTGTTTATGAAAACCCAGGGGGATCTATCATCATGTATGCTCACAGAGAGTTGGAGTATTTGACCTTGGATAGAGCGACTTACCACTATAAGGAATTGATTGCAAACAAGTATGCGGAATTGGTTTATGATGGCATGTGGTTTGCCCCTCTTATGACAGCCTTGCAAGCCTTTGTTGATGCAACGCAAAAGACTGTAAGTGGGCAAGTAACTTTAAAACTCTACAAGGGGAATATTATTTCCGCAGGTGCTACTAGCCCATATTCCTTGTACAATCAAGAATTTGTAACCTTCGAAGAAGATGATGTTTATAACCAAGCTGATGCAGAAGGATTTATCAATCTCTTCGGACTCCCATTGACGATTAATGCATTGATGAAAGAAAAGGCAGGTCTCAAATAATGGCTAAACTATGGGGCGGTCGCTTTTCTAAAGGGACAGACAAGGCGGTAGAAGATTTCACCTCTTCTATTTCCTTCGACAACCGCATGTATGCGGAAGATATTGCAGGCTCTAAGGCTCATGCTATGATGCTAGCTAAGCAAGGAATCATATCCCAGGCTGATGCAGATGCTATTGTAAGTGGCCTAACTGCCATCAAAAATCAAATCGAGGAGGGTACATTTGACTTCTCCTTGTCCTTGGAAGATATTCATATGAATATTGAAAAGCGCCTCACCGATGCTATAGGTGAGGCTGGGGGTCGCCTTCATACAGGTCGGTCTCGGAATGATCAATGTGCCGTAGACCTCCATATGTTGGTGAAAAAGGCCGTGGTTACTATGGGGCACTTGCTCGTAGACCTACAAAAGGCCCTCTTGGAAGTAGCGAAGAAACATCAGGATGTAATTATGCCTGGTTATACCCACCTTCAACGGGCTCAGCCAGTTCTTTTTGCCCATCATATGATGGCCTATTTCTCCATGTTGGAACGGGATTTTGACCGCCTTCACATGATTTATAAGCATGCGGATATTATGCCTTTAGGTGCGGGTGCCTTGGCAGGTTCCACCTATGGTATTGACCAGGCCTATACGCAGAAGCTATTAGGTTTTTCAAAAATCTATGAAAATTCCATGGATGCTGTATCTGACCGGGACTACATTTTAGACTTTTTACACTTTGCATCCTCAGTGATGATGCATTTGTCCCGCTTGAGCGAGGAACTTATTCTCTGGTCTTCCTCGGAGTTCCGCTTCATCGAATTGGATGATGCTCATTGTACGGGTTCCTCCATTATGCCGCAAAAGAAAAATCCTGATGTATGTGAATTGGTAAGGGGAAAGACAGGGCGGACCTATGGTCATCTCCTTGGCCTTTATACAACCCTTAAAGGCTTGCCTCTGACCTACAATAAGGATATGCAAGAAGATAAGGAAGGGATATTTGATGCTATCGACACCTTGACCTTTGCTTTATCCATTAATGCGGCTATGATTCGGGGGATGAAGGTCAATGGACAGCATATGCATGATGTCCTGAAAGATGACTTCTCTAATGCCACCGATATGGCTGATTATCTGGCTAAAAAGGGAGTTCCTTTCCGGGAGGCCCATGCTATCGTAGGCCAGGCTGTGAGCCATTGTATCGAACAGGGATGTGTCCTTCTGGATCTATCGCTAGAGGATTTTAAAAAGATTTCCTCGCACTTTGATGCGGATATTATGGATGTCCTCCAAATCGAAGCTTGTGTCGCAGGTCGGTCTAATTACTCTGGCACAGCCCCTCAATGCGTAGCTCGTCAAGAGGCCCATGGGGCTCTTTTGATCCAACAAGAAGAAGAACAACTTACCCTTTGGGCAGCTAATTGTCAAATTGCAGAAGACTTATAATTATCGATTATTAAAATTCTTGAATAGGATTTTATTAGGACTTCGCTAACAGATTTAATTAGGTGATTATTGCCTAAAAGAGGCCCCCATTTGGGGGCCTCTTTTAGGTCTAAAAAATACTATCCTTTTGGGGGCTATGGTGGTATTATAGTCCTACAATTGTAAAAATACAGATTCACATTCACGCTCATTCCGCAAGAACTGGATCTGTTATAGCGGTAGTAACGAGTGAATTAGGAACGAGAAACGCAAGTGAGAAACGGGAACGAATATTCACAGGTGAAAGGGGATTGATACATGAAAAAGACCGCTAAAAAAATGTCAGTATTCCAATTGACAACCATGGTGGCTGCCAATATGTTGGGGGCTGGTATTATTATGTTACCGACCCAGTTGGCGGAGGTAGGGACTATTTCCGTTTTGTCTTGGTTGGTGACAGCGCTAGGCTCTTTGATCCTAGCCTATGTGTTTGCTGAAGCTGGCATGTTTTCCACCAAGCGAGGTGGTATGGGGGGCTATGCCGAATATCGTTTTGGTCGCCCTGGTCACTTTATAGCCAACTATGCATATTCCATCTCGCTTATGGTAGCTAACGTGGGGATTGCCATCTCTGCCGTTGGCTATGCGGCGGTACTCTTTGGGGTTAGCCTGGGACCTATCCAAGTAGCACAAGCGACTATTATCCTCCTTTGGTTAGCGGCTCTCCTCAACTTCGGTGGTAACCGTTGGACAGGTCGTATTTCCAATATCACCGTTTGGGGTGCCATCATACCAGTTATCTTGGTGGGGACCATCGGGTGGTATTGGTTTGACCCGGAACTGTATTGGTCTGCCTGGAACCCCAGCAATTTGCCTTTCTTTGATGCGGTGTCTGCATCCATATCCATGACACTTTGGGCCTTTCTAGGTTTTGAATCGGCGGCAGCTAATGCAGATGCGGTAGAAAATCCTAAGAAGAATGTGCCGATTGCCACCTTCTTTGGTACCCTCATTGTAGCGGTTATTTATGTATTCTCCACCAATGTTATGGCGGGGATTGTTCCTAATTTTGATTTGCTTAATTCTACGGCCCCCTTTGGCCTGACCTTTTCCTATATGTTTAATGGCTATATAGGCAAGTTGGTTATGGCAACCATGATTATATCTTGCTTTGGGGCCTTGCTATGCTGGCAGTTTACCATCTCCCGAGTTTTCAAGACCTGTGCGGAAGAGGGCTTATTCCCTAAGATTTTTGCTCATGTTAATGACAAGGATGCCCCTATAAAGGGCTTATTGATTATCCTGGTTGTACAATCGACCATGGCCTTGGCTACGGCCAATGAGAGTCTCTATCGTCAGTTTGAAAATCTTGTAAATTTGGCTGTATGCAGTAATGTTGTTCCCTATATCTTGTCTTGCTTGGCTGTGCCCCGACTCTTTAGGGAGGAAGGAGCTAACTCAGGACGGATTAAACGGACCATTCCTCTTTTGGTAATAGCCTTAATCTATTGTGCGTATGCTATTTATGCAACTGGCCCTATCGCTATGGTAGGTAGTGCGGTGGCTATAAGTATTGGCATTTGCATCTATCTGGTTGCCTTTGTGATTTATCCACGGGTAATTGGTGCTAGAAAAAAACAAGTTTCATAAATGGTGCCCCCTAGGCTATTTGCCCTAGGGGGTTTTTCATGACCCAAAGGAAATCCTTGTATGTTATCAAAAGCTTATCTGCTCTTGGAAGACTTCTTGTGCTAGAATGTGAGTATCGCAACTAAAAAGGAGAGGACCTATGGATATTAGTCTTATGTTAGGATTGGAAGTGTGCTTGGCCACCTTGCTTATGGGAACCATTTTAGGCTTGGTGGGAGCTGGTGGGGCTGGTGTGGTTATAGCCCTCCTGACCTTTGGATTTGGGGTTCCTATCCATTTAGCCTTAGGCGTTTCCTTGGCGGCTATGGCTTTTACTACCTTGTCGGGGGCTATTAGTCACTACCGGGAGGGAAATGTAGTCCCCAAGACGGGGATTGTATTTGGCATAGTGGGAGCTGTGGGAGCCTTTATAGGGACCCACCTGGCTACTATCATTCCAGGTCAGCACCTTCATTACGCTACCGGTCTCATGTTGATTGCCACAGCGTGCCTCATCTGCATACGAGTTTACTTTCCTAATAACCCGATCTTTATCAGTCGGGACCAGGAGGTTACAGGGGGACGTCGCTTCTGGTTGACGGCTCTTATTTCTGGTCTTGTTTGTGGACTCTTATCCGGTACCTTTGGTATTGGGGCCACGCCTTTTATACAATTGGTCCTCATGATAGGTTTTGGATTAGACCTCTTTAAAACTGTAGGGACCACTATGTTGGTTATCCTACCGATAGCTTGTGCTGGTGGCGTAGGCTATTTCTTAGAAGGAAATCTCAACTTTATCCTTCTTTTGGCGGTATTGATTGGTCTTACCTTAGGTGCTTATATAGGCGCTAAGGGAACCCGCCGGGTCCCTCGTTGGTTCCTTAAGCTCATGATGGTCTTAACACCATTCATAGGTGGGGTTATTTTGCTTCTTTAGGGTTGTTGCTTTGTAAGCCACATAGGGCTAAGAAAATCAAGAGGGCTATCCTAGAGCCCTGTCTTTTCGTGCTATAATGGTCTATAGTAAAAATTATGAGGGAGGCTTTTATGAATACTTTCATTACGCCTGCTGAGCTTGCTGCTCATAAAGACGAATACACTATTATTGATGTTCGAGGTTTGGCTGCCTATGGGGAAGGTCATATTGAGGGAGCTTTCTGTCTAGATATAGATGAAGATCTATCTGGGCCTGTGTCTACACATGGGGGTCGTCATCCTTTGCCTACAGCAGAATCTTTCGCTCACAAGCTATCTACCTTTGGCTTAGATATGGATACTAAGTTGGTGATTTATGATGAGTGGTTGACCTACGCTGGTCGTGCATGGTGGATGTGCCGTCATCTCATGGGGATGCACCACGTACAGGTCTTGGCTGGTGGTATTCAGGCCTGGATTAAGGAAGGCTTAGGGCTAACTAAGGAGTCAACTCCACTGCCAGAGGCTACTAAGCTAGATTACAATGCGGATCCTATGCTCTTGGCCTTTCATGATGAGGTGGCAGCGGTATCCCGGAAGGGAGATCGTATTCTTGTGGATGCCCGTGCCCCTGAACGATACGATGGGTCTGTGCCTGATGCTATAGATGGTATGACCGGCCACATTCCAGGGGCTATTAATATTTTTTGGCAATCCTGCTTTACCCAAGAGGGGCCTAAAAAGGATGATGAGTTACAGGCTATCTTTAAGGATCTCTTAACTAGCTCTAAGGACCTTATCGTCTATTGTGGGTCTGGCGTAACAGCGCCTAACCTTATGTTGGCCATGGATCAAATCGGTTTGTCCGCTCAATTGTATGTAGGCTCATCTTCTGACTGGATGACCTACCCAGATGCGCCTCTTCAAAAAGGTGTAGAATCTGTCAAATAGGTTGGATGTATAGGGCCCAGCATCGCTCCTATAAGAAGGGAAAATCCATGATTTTATTAAATATGCTCTTGCAAATTGTCGTTATTCTCTACTTGGTCTATGCCGTAACAACGCAAGGTTGGACCTATCTTAATATTATTATTGCCGTTTTATGGTTGATATCGTTTGTTTCTGCATCGGTGCAACGGTATGTGTTGGCCAAGAAACGAAAGGAAGCAAGCAAGAAAGGCAAATAAAGCTTTTGCACATCATATATGTATATGATAGAATAAGAACAAGTTCATAAGACAGTTTGAAACCATCCTGTCTCTAAACAAAACTACGGATTCTAGCGATATAAGCCTGCCTCCGTGCAGGCTTTTTTATTGCTGTGCGGCTATGGTTTCCTAGCCGCTTTTTTTGTCCGTTATGCTCTCGTTTTTTGGCATAAGGAGAAAGCTATGAACACCACTAGAAAGTTAACTATTTCCGCTCTTATTATGGCCCTCTATATTGTCCTCTTATACGTTACCGCAGGGGTTTCTTTTGGGGCTTATCAAGTCCGTATTGCGACGGCCTTTTATGCTATGTCCTACATCTTCCCATTCTTAGTTATTCCTATGGGACTGGCCAACTTTATCGCCAATGCCTTTGGTGGACTCGGCCTTATTGATATGGTAGGCGGCTTGCTTGTAGGTATGATAACGACTGGTCTCATCGTACTTATTAGGAAGTTTAACATTACCTCTTGGGCCATTATTCTCCCTATTATCTTGGTACCAGGCCTCTGTGTACCTCTTTGGTTATCTTACCTCTTAGGCCTTCCTTATGAAGCACTTGTCATTAATGTCATGATTGGCCAAATTACTCCAGCCATCGTAGGGACAGTCTTGGTACGGGCCTTGGAACCAAAGCTAAGATCTCTCCTGTCCTTGTAAGGAATATAGGAACTCAAAGGAAGACCTTATCTGCCATAGAAAAAGCCACTAGCTATTAGCTAGTGGCTTTTTTATGAGTTGCTACTATTTGTTTTCCTGTAGAGTTTTCTCAACAGACTGCGCTGTAGCCTTGTCTTGCATGCCTGATAAAAGGGCTTGTTCAGAGTGTTCCATATGTATACGGGCTATGCGGCGGGCCTGCTGTGGGTTATGATCGGCTAGCGCTTCAACTAAGAGCCGGTGTTCTTCCCAGGTTTTGGCTAGACGGCCTGGTTGATTCATAGAAACCGACCGGAAGCGAAAGGTTTGCTCTCTTAGGTTATGGATGATTTCGATCAGTCGGTCGTTGCGAGAGGCACTATAGAGGACTTCGTGAAAGGCGATGTCTGCAGCGACAATCTTATCGAAGTCCTGGCTTTCCATATAATCGTTGATAGAAACTAGATGTCGTTCTAATTCTTCCAATTCGTCTGGTGTAATCCGTTCAGAGGCAAGGCTCGCAGCCAGTTCTTCTAAGGAGGACCGGATTTCAAAGACCTGGTTGATGTCCTTAAGAGTAATATCTGCCACGTAGGTGCCTCGACGAGGGATCATGACCACGAAACCTTCTTGTTCTAGCTTGCGGATAGCCTCGCGAATAGGAGTGCGAGATACGCCCAGCTCCTCGGCTAGAGGAATTTCCATGAGACGTTCTCCTGGTGGTAGTTCACCGGATTGAATGGCTGCCCTAAGGGCTTCGCATACTACGTCTCGTAAAGGACGATAGGCATCTAAACGGATGGGCTCAAGGGCTTTTCTAGGCATGGATATCCTCCTCTCCACAGGTTTTTGTAATGAGTGTAAACCAATTATGGCCGCCTTGCTTGATTTCTTCCTGCAGGGCTAGGGCCTGACTCGCCTTGTCTAAGAGAACCACCATGGTCGGACCAGATCCGGTCATGAGGGTAGGGAAACCACGAGAGGTGAAGAAGTCCTTGCAAGTCACTAGCTCAGGGTAGAGGGGAAAGATGAGTTCTTCAAAGGTATTACCCGCTTCATTAAAGGCGTCTGTAAAACTTTCATTGGTGATCAAGTCGGATACGAGGTCTATGGTGTGGCTAGTTACCTTGCTAGTTCCTTTGAATTGTGCGTAGGCGGCTGCAGTGGATACAGATACTTGAGGCTTAACTAGGAGTAGCCAGTAAGGTTCACAAGATTTTTGGAAGGAGAGCACTTGGCCCCGACCTTGACCACGAGCTGTTCCCCCTTTTACGAGGAAGGGAACATCAGATCCCAAACTAGCACCGATTGTTTCTAGTTCTTTGAGACTCAGTCCTAAGCCCCAGAACTTATTGAGACCGCGCAACATGGCTGCTGCATCCGCTGAGCCTCCGCCCAGACCGGCCTGGACAGGGGTCCGTTTCAATAGATGGATGGCAGCCCCTTGCTTAGTGCCTGTATAATCTTGGAGAGCTTTAATGGCCTTCACGGCGATATTGCGGTCGTCATAGGGGATAAGTGCTTGCATATAGTCTGGTAGCTCTGGCGCTGCTCCGGAGAAGACTACAGAATGGTGTTTGGCAAAGTAGATGGAGTCGGCTAAGCGGATAGATTGAAAGATGGTATCGATGTTGTGGTAGCCATCTGGTCTCTTATCTAAAATAGCTAGGCCTAAATTTATTTTGCTGTGTGCTAATTCTTCCATGCCCCCTCCTAGTGGACCATTGAATTTACCCCATGAGTGGGGTAAGATAACTATGATTAATACTTATTTATTATAGGAGATATCGGGAGAATACGCAATTTAAGGGACCTCTTGCCAAGCTGTGGGAGAGGGATTGACGGTTCTTAGGTAGTCTTGGGTAGTCTTGGGGAGTCTTATGGTCTTATCACCACGTTTGCAGACAATTTGCCATTATGTGTATACCTATGTGGTCATGACAGTGGGTATGGCCCTTTTCGCCTTTGGGGTGGATTCCTTCCTTATCGCCCACCATATGGTGTCGACGGGTTTTTCTGGTATAGCCATCATCATTTACTATATTAGTAACTTACCTATTGGTATGACCAATGTAGTCCTTAATATTCCAGTTCTCTTTGCAGCATGGAAGTGGCTAGGTAAGTCTTATGTGGTAGTCACTATCTACGGGACCCTCATGTCGTCCTTCTTGATTGATCTCTTTTCCTTTATGGCCCCTAAGATGATCACGCATGACCCTATTATCTCTGCTATCTTAGCGGGGATTACATCCGGTGTGGGCTTAGGATTAGTGTATCGGGTAGGTGGCAACACAGGAGGACTGGACCCTATTGCCTTTATCGTACGCAAGTACTGGGGCTTTCAAATTGGATCCATTACTTCGGCCTTCAACTTCTTGGTCCTCATTGGCGGTGCCTTTGTGGTAGGTTTAGAACCAGCTGCCTATACCTTGGTTAACGTCTTCGTTTTCGCCTATGTATCTAACCGGGTTGTGGTAGGTTTTTCCCGTCGTAAGGCGGTCTTCATCATCTCGGATAAAACCCAAGCGGTTTGTACTTGTATTATGCAGAAGATGGGCCGGGGGGCCACTATCCTCCATGGGGAGGGGGCCTATACCCATCAACCTAAACAGGTTATTTTAGCGGCGGTTAACCTTATGCAGATTGCTAAACTCAAACGCCTAGTAGAAGAGGTAGATGACAAGGCTTTTATGCTCATTACTGATGCCAATGAAGTTATCGGTGCGGGCTTTACGCAGCCCCTGCGTAAGCACGAAAAGACCTTGGATCAAATCCTGGCTGAGCAAGGGCAGCATCGTAATGTGGGATGCAATATAGATTTAGAAATTGAGGATGAACAAGCAGACCCAATTAAAGTGTCTGATAAATAGGCCTTATTGAGCTAAGTTTCTTCATTGCGACTCATCTTCGCCTAATAAGTCTAAGGAGTATAGGAAATATAAAGGAGCAAGTAAAATCTATGGCACATTCATTAGCTGGCCAGCCTGTGCGGGCAGAAGACCTCATTCAAATCCAACCCCTGATCGATGCTTACTACGATTTAGCACCTAATCCAAAAGATAAGGACCAAGTGGTATCCTTTGGGACTTCGGGCCACCGGGGTGTGTCCACCAAGGGAACCTTTAATGACCTACATGTGGCTTGCATAGTGCAGGCTGTTTGTGATCTACGCCGTGAATTTGGTGCTACAGGCCCTTGTTTTGTAGGTCAAGATACTCATGCCCTCTCGCAAGTGGCTTTTCAAACTGCCCTTGAGGTGTTGGCTGGGAATAAGGTGCTGGCTGCAGTGGACCAAGAAATGGGCTTTGTGCCCACACCGTCTATATCCCGTGCCATAATCCGCTATAATGAGGGTCATGAAGAGTTAGCGGATGGTCTTATTATCACGCCATCTCATAACCCTCCTGACAATGGTGGTATTAAGTACAATCCCACTAATGGGGGGCCAGCGGATACGGATATAACAAAGCGAATCGAAGAATTGGCTAACCTCTATTTAGCGAACTATGGAGAAGGGATTAAGCGGATTTCTGTCGATAACATCGAACCAGAGGCTCAACTAGCTTATGATTATAAGGGTCTCTACGTAGAAGAATTGGCTCAAATTATAGATATGGATGCCATTAAGAAGGCCGGTCTTAAGGTTTTGGTCAATGGGCTAGGCGGCTCTGGGGCCCACTATTGGCAAGCTATTTCTGACCAGTATGATCTAGGCCTTACCATCATTAATGTTGACTACGACCCGACTTTCTCCTTTATGACTTATGACCATGATGGGGTAGTTCGTATGGATTGCTCTTCTCCCTATGCCATGGCAGACGTGATTAAACAAATTGGATCGTATGACTTGGCTGTGGGCAATGATCCAGACTATGACCGCTATGGTGTCGTTACCCAAGAGGGTCTCTTGAATGCCAATTATTATTTGTTGACTGCTGCAGCCTACCTTTTTGAAAGCCGCTCTTGGCCGTCACAAGTGGGCGTGGGTAAAACGGCCGTTGTTACCTCTCAAGTGGATGCTTGGGCCCAAGAAGCAGGGCGACAAGTCTATGAAGTACCGGTGGGATTTAAGTACTTTGCCCCCCTTCTCTTTAACGGAAAGATCGGTATTGGTGGTGAGGAATCAGCAGGAGCCTCCTTCTTAAAAAAAGATGGTCACGTATGGACCACAGATAAGGATGGGATAATCATGTGCCTCTTGGCCATGGAAATGCTTGCTAAGACTGGTAAGGATCCAGCTGAAGCATATCAAGTCTTGACAGCCAAACTGGGTCAAACTTGCTTTGGTCGCATTGATGCGCCTGCTAATAAGGGGCAAAAGGCTCGCCTTAAGAGCCTGAGTCCCGATGACTTGCAGACGAATACCCTAGCGGGTGATCCTATTCTCGAGGTGAGAACTTGCTCTAGCTATGGCAACCAGCCTCTAGGTGGCCTCAAGGTGGTCACCGCTAAGGGCTGGTTAGTGGCCCGACCATCCGGCACGGAAGACCTCTATAAAATATATGGAGAATCATCTAAGGGGCAGGCTAGTTTAGATAAATTGTTACAAGAAGGACAAGAATTGGTCGACAAGGCCCTTAACTAGGTAATGCTACTAGTTTGTTGGATGCGAAGGAAGATCTATAGCCTCATGTCCTCCCTCCTCAGAGGGGCGGAATGACTGGGAATATGATATAATTATTCTGTATACAAGCTAGAGACCTAGCTTAGGAGTCTAAATTTTACAGGAGTAGAGAACTATGAAACTCGTAATCACCGTAGTAGGGGTTGATCGCGTCGGTATTATCGCCGGTGTAGCAAACGTATTGGCTGAAAAAAATGTAAATATTGTGTCTATCAACCAAACAATTATGGATGGCTTCTTTAACATGATTATGATGACTGAGGCTGATGATTCAGTAGTTCTCGAAGATGTACAAGCTGCCCTGTCTCAATTGGGACAAGAACTAGGTGTTGAAATTCGCGCACAACATGCCTCTATCTTTACTGCTATGCACCGTGTAGGTTAAGGAGGGGCTTATGTTATCCATTGAAAACATCCTTGAAACCAATCGCATGATCAAGGACAATAAGCTCGATGTGCGTACGATTACTATGGGCATTAGCCTCTTGGAATGTACTCACTCCGATGGTAAAGCCCTGGCTGATCGCATTTATGACCGGATTACTTCCGAAGCGGAAAATTTGGTTAAGACTGGGGAAGATATTGAACGGGAACTAGGGATTCCTATCATCAATAAACGGGTGTCCGTTACACCTATTTCCTTGGTAGCGGCTGGCTCTAACTTGACTAACTATGTGTCCCTTGCAGAGGCTATGGATCGTGCTGCAAAGACCGTAGGGGTTAACTTTATTGGTGGTTTCTCAGCCCTCGTAACTAAAGGGGCAACTAAGTCTGATAAGATTTTGATTGACTCCATCCCAGAAGCCCTGGCTACGACGGATATCGTATGCTCTTCCGTAGGAGTAGGGTCTACCAAGACCGGTATCAATATGGATGCAGTTCGCAAGATGGGGGATATCGTAAAACAAACGGCTGACTTAACGGCGGATAATGACGCTTTGGGTTGTGCTAAATTAGTTATTTTCTGTAACCCAGTGGAAGACAATCCATTTATGGCAGGCGCTTTCTTTGGTGTAACAGAGGGAGATTCCGCTATTTCTGTGGGCGTTTCTGGACCAGGTGTTGTGAAAGCTGCCTTAGAAGAAGTACGAGGCGAACCATTTGATGTCGTGGCGGAAACCATTAAACGGACGGCCTTTAAGATTACCCGGGTTGGTCAACTGGTTGCTCAAGAAGCGTCCAACCGTTTAAATAAACCATTTGGTATCATCGACTTATCCTTGGCACCAACTCCAGCAGTGGGCGATTCAGTTGCTCATGTCTTAGAAGAAATGGGCTTGACCTCTTGTGGTTGCCACGGTACTACAGCAGCTCTAGCCCTATTGAATGATGCGGTTAAGAAGGGTGGCCTCATGGCTTCCTCTCATGTAGGGGGGCTCTCTGGCGCCTTCATCCCTGTATCGGAAGATGCGGGCATGATTGATGCCGTATCCTGTGGTTCCCTCTCCCTGGATAAGTTGGAAGCTATGACTTGTGTTTGTTCCGTAGGTCTAGATATGATTGCCATCCCTGGTGATACATCGGCAGCTACGATTTCTGGAATCATCGCCGATGAGTCTGCTATTGGTATGATTAACAATAAGACAACAGCTGTTCGCGTTATTCCTGTACCGGGTAAGGGCGTAGGGGAAGTAGTTGAGTTTGGTGGTCTTTTGGGTTATGCGCCAATCATTGAAGTCTCCCCATACTCTTGCGAAGAATTCATCGCACGGGGTGGTCGGATTCCTGCACCAATTCGCAGCTTGACCAACTAATGATAGACTTATCGTATGGCCAATTTTCGACCGGAAAATTGGTCATGCGTTTTCTTGCCTTTTATCCTATTTGTTTCTGAAGGAGGCAATCCCATGTTGGATTATCCTATCGTGGCTTATGTGATAGCCTTTGCTATTGGCATGGTAATCACCCTTGCAACGACCCCATTGGTCAGCAAGTTGGCGGTAAAAATTGGAGCCATTGATAAACCAGATGCTCGCAAGGTACATCACGGTGCTATTCCCCGGCTAGGGGGGCTAGCCATATTTGCTGGTTATATCATTTCGCTGATTTACTGCTTCCCTGCCAGTCAAATGCATGAACTTCTAGGCTTAGTTCTAGGGACTTGTATCTTGGTAGCCGTGGGCATTTGGGACGATGTGAAACAAATTGAACCAAAAACTAAGCTCATGGGGCAGATTATTGCGGCAGCTGTCCTCTGTGCCTATGGGATTCGGGTGGACTTTCTTAGTCTGCCTGGAGGAGGTACCCTCTTCCTCCATTACTGGTCTGTGCCATTGACCATCTTTTGGATTGTAGGCTTTACCAATATTGTTAACCTCATTGATGGGTTAGATGGTTTGGCCGCGGGTATTTCTGGCATTGCTTGCCTCGTTGTTTCCATTGTCCTCATCTCCATGGGACAATACATCTGCGGTGTGGCAGCCTTGGGATTGGCTGGGGCTATTTGTGGGTTCCTTCCTTATAATTTCAATCCAGCTAAAATTTTTATGGGAGATACAGGATCTATGCTCCTGGGCTATACGGTGGCGGCCATTTCCGTTATGGGCGTTGTCAAGACGGCTGCTGTAGCGGCTTTGGCGGTACCAGCTATCGTTTTGGGCCTGCCGATTCTGGATACCCTCTTCGCTATTGTCCGTCGAAAGATTTCTGGACGCCCTATCTTCAAGCCAGATAAGGGCCATGTTCATCATCGCCTCTTGGCGCAAGGCCTTTCGCAAAAGCAAGCGGTCCTCATGATGTATGCTGTTACAGCCTTTCTTGGTGGTGTAGCCGTGGTCGTAGCAGAAGTAAATGCTTGGGTAGGGGCTGCCTTGGTTTTAGTCCTCTTCCTTGCCTCCATCGTTGTGGCTCGGCGCCTTGGTGTTATCGCACGCACTGACGCGACGGCTCATCCTTTGGATCCTAAGAAAAAGTAATTGCTAAGGAGATTTATATGTTAAAAGTAATGACCGTATTTGGGACTCGTCCTGAAGCTATTAAAATGGCCCCTCTTGTAAAGGCCTTGCAAGCAGCTCCTGATATGGAGGCTATTGTGACCGTAACTGGTCAACACCGGGAGATGTTGGACCAAGTTATGGACCTTTTCGACATCAAACCGGACTATGATTTAAATATCATGAGCCAAGGTCAAACTTTATATGACGTAACGACTAAATCTCTAATGGGGCTTAAATCCGTATTGGAAGAAGCTAAACCTGATGTGGTTTTGGTTCATGGTGATACGACGACTACCTTTGCTGGCGCCTTGGCTGCCTTTTACCAAGAAATCCCTGTGGGTCATGTGGAAGCAGGCCTTAGAACGGGCAATATTTACTCTCCTTTCCCAGAAGAAGCCAATCGTAAGTTGACCGGTGCAATTGCTACCTATCATTTCGCTCCAACAGCTAGTTCTGAGGCTAATCTCAAAAAAGAAAATGTGAAGGAAGATCACCTCTATGTAACGGGCAATACGGTTATCGATGCCTTGGATACGACGGTTAAGAAGAATTACACCTTTGCCGATTCCGCTCTCAATGACTTGGATTATGACCATAAGCGGATTGTCCTCGTCACCACTCATCGCCGGGAAAATTTGGGTGAACCAATGCGCCATGTCTACCAAGCTATCCGTCAGCTTATCGCTGATTTTGATGATATTCAAGTGGTCTTCCCTATGCATAAAAACCCAAAGGTACGGGCTGTGGTTCAAGAAGAATTGGGCCATGTTGACCGAGTAACCCTTATTGACCCATTGGACTACGAACCATTTGCTAACCTTATGGCTCGGTCCTACTTGATTCTTACCGATTCTGGAGGAATTCAAGAAGAAGCGCCAGCCTTGGGTAAGGCCGTTTTAGTCTTGCGGGATACTACAGAACGGCCAGAAGCTGTTGCCGCAGGGACGGTTAAGCTTGTAGGGACAGATAAAGAGGTTGTTTACAAGGAAGCCTCTGAACTTTTGTCCAATCCAACCGCCTATGCGACTATGTCCAATGCGGTCAACCCTTATGGGGACGGACAAGCTTGCCGCCGTATTGTGGAGGCCCTTCGTCATGAGTTTTTAGGTGATGCTCCAAAACCAGATCGTTTCGGTAAATAGATAGATGGACTCTTCGGAGTCCATTTCTTGTATAGGAGGGCGTATGGAAGAGGAAAACAAGATTAACCTTGACCCTAAGGTAGAAGCTGATTATAAGCTTATAGCTGATCTGGATCAAGAACTGATGGATCAAGCAGACCAAACTCGACAGGCTTTGGATGAAATCGATCGGCGCTACCGGGATAGAGTAGCTCAGCGAAAGGCACAAGAAACTGCTCGCCAAGAGGCCTTAGCAGCTAGATTTGGCAAGAATAAGAAAGCGCTTTCTAAACACGGTACAAAGCGGCTAGCCTTCAAGGATGATTCCTGGGCCAAGTCGTTAGCTGTGGCTTCCTCGGCTGGGTTCACTCTCTTGGTGGCTGTAGGAGCTTGCCTATGGCTTGGCAACCAGTTAGATGCCTATCTTGGCACAGATCCTATTGGCACTGTTTGGGGTGGCCTCATCGGAGGCTTTGGGGGCCTTTATTTAATGTATAAGGAACTGACACGGTAATTAAGGTATGAATATAAGACATTTACTTAAGTCTATAGGCCAGGCCTGGCTAATGGTCTTAATCATAGGCCTATTAAGTCTTTGGTCTGTAGGTTTTACCGACCAAATCTCAGGTTGGCTCTGGGGGATGGGGACTATGGCCATCTACTTTCTTATGCTAGCCTATCATAGTCACACTATCCAAGGAGTAGATACAAGGGACGTAATTAGCAAGGTACGATTTCAAATGATGCAACGCCTGCTCATGATTGTCCTGAGTCTGGTTATTGCTCTTACCTATGTTCATCCAGCTATTCCTAGTCTAGTCATAGCCTTGGCCATCATGCATCCTGTTTTATATGTAATCCAATGGCGACTCAAATAAGACTCCTACTTATGAGGAGTCTTATTTTTTTAGATATTTTTATGAAGACTGGTTAAGGGAGATGAGGGCCTATATGATATTTTTCTCTAACAGAGACTAGGATGGGGAGCCCTATAAATTTTTTAACTATATTAATCTAAATACTAGAGGAAACTGCTGTTGTGAACTATGTCACAGGTCCCTGTGTATCTATACACAGGGTAAATATAACCTTTTTTTATCAACTATACATAATAATTCATGCCTTAAAAGGGCTTTAAGATTATTGCACATGTGCATATTTATTTGTAGAATGTAAATAGACATTGTTTGTGCATATGGTTTTGTATGTAGCATTATGTCGCGACAATTGGAAAGGGGTAATAGCCGTGGAATTGCATGCAGGACACCATCAGGTTGTCCAATGGCTAGGACTGAACTTTAACTTAGACACGTTGATTAACACGTGGATTGTTATGGCCATCGTTCTCGTCATCGCCTTGCTGGCTGCAAGAAAGCAACAACTCGTACCATCGGGGGTGCAAAACCTTATGGAAATGGTACTGGAAGGGCTTAAAGCACAGCTTGCGCCGGGTATTGAAAAACAATGGAAGAAGGCTGGTGCCGTCCTCTATACGTTTTTCTTATTCATCTTTATTGCTAATCAGATTGGTTTGTTGCCAACAAATCATCATATTAGCTCCCCGACAGCCGATGTAAACACCGCTTTGGCCTTGGCCATTGTAAGTACGGTTTTGGTTTGGGGCATTAGCCTCCAAACAAAAGGGCTTGGCTACTTCAAGCACTTTTTCCAACCGTTCAAGGCGCTCTTCATTCTCAATGTCTTTGAAGAAGTCGCTAAACCGGTTACATTGACGGTTCGTCTCTTCGGCAACATCATTGCCGGTGAAATCATGGCGGAATTATTGTATACCTTGCTTCCGACTTGGGTTCCGCTCACTTGGATTTGGCTCGCTTTCAGCTTGTTTGTTGGGACAATTCAAGCCTTTGTTTTCGCAATTCTTACTTCTGCCTACTTGAATCAAGGGGCTAGTGAAGAAGAACATTAATGCGTAAATGATTTTCTATTTCCATGGAGGTTTTTGATTATGGAACTTTTATCTGGTCTTTATGCAATTGGTGCAGGTCTTGCAATCGCAGGTGCTGCGATTGGCGCCGGTGTGGGCGATGGCTTGGTATCCGCTAAATGGCTCGAAGGTATGACACGCCAACCTGAAATGAAAGGCGAACTTCGTACATCTATGTTTATCTCTATCGGCTTGATCGAAGCATTGCCAATCATCGCCGTAGTTATTGCCATTGTGCTTGTATTCGTTCGAGGTTAATAAGAGGAGGGACATCCATTGGTAGATCTCACTAGTGGTACAATTCTTGCTCAAATTATCAACTTCTTAATTCTCTTATTCATCTTGGCAAAATTCGCTTATAAGCCAATTTGCAACATGCTCGAAGAACGGAAAGAACGCATTGCCAATGATTTGGCAGCAGCAGAATCCGCTAAGGTAGAAGCGCAAGAAATGCGTCAATCCTATGAAGACCAATTGCAAGCGGCTCGTAAAGAAGCACAAGAAATTGTAGAAAAAGCGGTACAAGAAGCTAAAGCAGTATCTGCTCAACAATTGTCTGACCTTCGTCAACAATTGGATACAGAACGCGATAAGGCACGCCGTGAAATTGAAGAAGAGCGAGATCAAGCTATGAAGAGTCTCCGTGAAGATATCGTTTCCATGTCCGTCGCTATGGCTAGCAAGGTTGTAGAAAAAGACATGAACAGCGAAACTAACGCGAAACTCATTGACGACGCTATTGCACATTTGAATAGTAAAACAATGGGGTTGTGATACATATGAGCGTAGGAATTGTAGCAGATCGTTACAGTGAAGCCTTATTTGAGCTTGCTCAAGAGTCTAAGACTTTAGTAGAAACCGAACACGAGGTTGAACAAGTACTAGCTACACTCAATGAGCAACCTGATTTGGTTAAGTTTATTGACAATCCTTTGCTAACAGCTGATGCTAAATGCCAATTGTTAAGCAAAATCTTCGGTGATGAATTAGACAAATCGGTATTGCACTTCCTCTTTGTTATGATTCATCGTAACCGCGCTCACTATATATGTGAAGCCTTGCAAGCTTTTGTAGACCGGTCTCAAGAGGCACGTGGCATCATCAAGGCTACGGTGTCTGTCGTAGAACCATTGACAGAAGAGCAAAGCAGTCAATTGCTTACAAAATTGCAAACGATTACTGGAAAAACAGTTATTTTACAAACGCGTATTGATCCTTCCATCGTGGGCGGCTTAGTCGTTCAAATTGGGGATATGCGCATTGACGGTTCCGTAGCACGTCGCTTGGAAGAACTTAAAAAGGCTCTTACCGTAGGCGTTGCTCAATAGACAGAGGTGAACGGGAATTTATGAAAATGAAACCTGAGGAAATCACTGCCATTATCAAGCAACAAATTCAAAACTATGATGTGGATTTGAATGTTGATGATGTAGGCACAGTCCTTGATGTGGGTGATGGTATCGCTCATATCTATGGTCTTGATAAAGCCATGGCAGGCGAACTTCTTGAATTGCCACATGGCGTATATGGTCTGGTTCTCAACTTGGAATTAGACAATGTAGGTGCTGTACTCTTGGGGAATGGCAACCTGATTAAAGAAGGTGACCAAGTTAAACGTACTGGCCGTATCATGCAAGTGCCAGTAGGAGAAGCTTTGATTGGTCGTGTTGTCGATCCATTGGGCCAACCTTTGGATGGCAAAGGGGAAATCGCAACCACAGACTTCCGTCCTGTGGAATACCCAGCACCTGGTATTGCAGACCGTAAGTCTGTAAACCAACCTTTACAAACTGGCTTAAAAGCCATCGATGCTATGGTTCCAATTGGTCGTGGCCAACGGGAATTGATCATCGGTGACCGCGGTACTGGTAAAACAGCTATCGCAATCGATACCATTCTCAACCAAAAAGGGAAGGATGTAATCTGTATCTACGTAGCTATTGGTCAAAAGGAATCCACCGTAGCTTCTGTAGTACAAAAATTGGAAGAGTTTGGTGCTATGGACTACACTATCGTAGTATCTGCATCTGCTTCTACTGGGGCACCTCTTCAATACATCGCTCCATATGCCGGTGTTGCTATGGGCGAACACTTCATGTATGAAGGTAAACATGTATTGTGCGTATACGATGACTTGACTAAACAAGCTGCCGCATACCGTGCAATGTCCTTGCTTCTCCGTCGTCCACCAGGGCGTGAAGCTTATCCAGGGGACGTATTCTACTTACACAGCCGTTTGTTGGAACGGGCTGCCAAGTTGTCCGATGAATTGGGTGGCGGCTCTATTACAGCTCTTCCAATCATCGAAACACAAGCAGGTGACGTATCTGCCTATATCCCAACTAACGTAATTTCCATCACCGATGGTCAAATCTTCTTGGGTACAGATATGTTTAACTCCGGTATTCGTCCGGCTGTCGACGTAGGTTTGTCCGTATCCCGTGTAGGTGGGTCTGCCCAAACCAAGGCCATGAAATCCGTTGCGGGCCAACTTCGTTTGGAATTGGCTCAATATCGTGAATTGGCGGCCTTTGCCCAATTCGGTTCCGACCTTGATGCGTCCACTAAAGCTCAATTGGATCGTGGTGCTCGTTTGACAGAAATGCTCAAGCAAGACCAATACAGCCCATTGTCCGTAGCTGAACAAGTTATCTGCCTCTATGCTGGTACTAAAGGCTTCCTCGCATCCATCCAATTGGAAGATGTATTGGCCTTTGAAGATGAATTAATTCGTTATGTTAACATGCATAACAAATCCATCATTGATGCTATCAACACATCTGGCAAATTGGAATCCGCTGTAGAAGAAGAATTGAAGACAGCTATTGCTGAATGCGTTAAGGCATTTGGTGCTACCCATACATTAGTGGCTTCTAAGGAGGCGTAATATATGGCTAGTGCACAGGATTTACGCAAACGCATAAAATCCGTTGGTAATACGCAGCAAATCACCAAGGCCATGAAGATGGTCGCTTCTGCCCGCATGCGTAAAGCCCAAGCCCGTGCCGAAGGTGTTGGTCCTTATGCTGAAAAGCTAGGACAAATTATGCGCCGTGTATCTGGTTCTATTGCCGGTGGTACCAGCCCTTTATTGGATGCTCGTCCAATTAAGAAAACCGCTTACGTCATCGTAGGTGCTGATAAGGGGTTAGCTGGTGCTTATAGCTCTAACTTGGCTAAATTTGCAGAGCAAACCTTTGCTGATAAGGACAAGAGCGCGATTGAAATCATCGCCTCTGGCCGCAAGGTAGTCGATCATTTCGCCTCCCGTGGTTATACCGTATCCGCTAAGTTTACAGGCTATTCCGATAAACCAGAATACAGCGATGCACGAGCTTTGATGCGAGAAGCACAAAATCAATTCCTCGCTGGTCAAGTGGATGAAGTTGTCCTTGTGTACACTAAATTCGTCAACTCTATGACGCAAATTCCTACACAAGAACGCCTTCTTCCAGTAACTCCTCCAGAAGGGGATCAAGAGGGTGGCGCATATTTCTATATGCCTGGCGAAGAAGAAGTCCTCACGGCTCTTCTTCCTCAATACCTTGAATCCAGTGTGTTCAATGGACTTTTACAAGCAGCGGCTAGCGAATTAGGGTCTCGTATGACTGCTATGACATCCGCTACAGATAATGCTTCTGAACTCATTGGTAAACTCAGCCTTGAATATAATAAATTGCGTCAAGCTAGCATTACTAACGAAATCTCTGAAATTGTGGGTGGCGCTAATGCGTTGCAATAGAATAGGAGCGCTTCTTAGATGAGTACTAATATTGGTAAAGTGGTACAGGTTATCGGCCCAGTTGTAGACGTTCAGTTTGCACCAGGTCAATTGCCAGCCATTTATAATGCCCTTCACATTGAACCTCAAGGTGAAGGTATCAAAAACAGAATTGTTGTTGAAGTTATGCAACATTTGGGTGACGACACAGTGCGCTGTGTAGCCATGTCTTCCACAGATGGCCTCACACGTAATATGGACGTTATCGATACAGGTGCCGCTATTTCCGTACCAGTAGGTGACGGAGTATTGGGCCGTATCTTCAACGTTTTGGGTGAAACCGTAGACCATGATCCAGCAAAAGTAGAAGCTGAAGATCACTGGCCTATTCACCGTCCAGCCCCTAAATTCGATGACTTGTCTCCAGAAACAAACATTTTGGAAACAGGCATCAAGGTCGTTGACCTTATCGCCCCTTATGTAAAGGGTGGCAAGATTGGTCTCTTCGGTGGTGCCGGCGTTGGTAAAACCGTATTGATCATGGAATTGATTCATAACATCGCTACAGAACATGGTGGTTACTCCGTATTCTCTGGCGTTGGTGAACGTACCCGTGAAGGTAACGACCTTTGGAACGAAATGAAAGAATCCGGCGTTATCAACAAGACGGCCCTCGTATATGGGCAAATGAACGAACCACCTGGAGCTCGTATGCGCGTTGCATTGACAGGTTTGACTATGGCGGAATACTTCCGTGATGTAAAACACCAAGACGTGCTCTTGTTCGTCGATAATATCTTCCGTTTCATCCAAGCCGGTTCTGAAGTATCTGCCTTGCTCGGCCGTATGCCATCTGCCGTTGGTTACCAACCAACCTTGGCTAATGACGTAGGGGCTTTGCAAGAACGTATCACATCTACTAAAAACGGGTCCATTACATCTGTACAAGCCGTATACGTACCTGCCGATGACTTGACTGACCCAGCACCAGCAGCAACCTTTGCCCATTTGGATGCGACTACTGTATTGTCCCGTGCTATCGCAGAATTGGGGATTTACCCAGCCGTTGATCCATTGGATTCCACATCTAGAATCTTGGATCCACATGTAGTAGGGGAAGAACACTACCAAGTCGCTCGTGGCGTGCAAGAAGTTCTTCAAAAATACCGTGATTTGCAAGATATCATTGCTATCCTCGGTATGGAAGAATTGTCTGATGAAGATAAATTGACTGTAGCACGGGCTCGTAAGATTCAACGTTTCCTCAGTCAACCATTCTTCGTAGCCGAAGTATTTACCGGGTCTCCTGGTAAGTACGTTCCATTGTCCGAAACCTTGCGCGGCTTCCGTGAAATCTTGGACGGCAAACACGATGATTTGCCAGAACAAGCTTTCTACATGGTTGGTTCCATTGATGAAGCAGTTCAAAAAGCAAAGGACATGGCTGAGAAAGGGGAATAATCTATGGCAGATTTAAAACCCATGGCCCTTACTGTGGTAACGCCGGATGATAAGGCCTTTGAAGCAAAGGTAAAGTTTATCTCTGGTCGTGCCTTGGACGGCGACTTTGGCTTCTATCCAAACCCTGCCCCTCATGTGGTAGCCTTGGATATAGCTGAATTGGATGTAACAGACCAAGATGACAAGAAGTATAAATTGGCTATCTTTGGAGGGTTCTTGGAAATCGATAAGAACCAAGCTACTTTGGTTACACCAAACTGTGAGGTGCCAGAATCTATCGACCCAGAACGGGCACAACGAGCTCGTCAACGGGCCGAAGAACGATTAGCTGCTGACCGTGATGATGTGGATGTTCCACGGGCACGGGCGGCCCTGAAACGGGCCCTCCTACGGATTGATATTACCAGTGGTCTATAGGAGAGGTTGACTTAGGTTAATCGATTTCATAAAGAAAGACACCCCACAATCGGAAGGATTGTGGGGTGTCTTTTTTGTATGGCAGGGTCTAAACGAAAAGACGAATAATTAGCATGCCTACACAAGCATTGAAGATGGATATGGCCATAAGCATAGGCCAGTATTTTTTAGGTGTATCGGTAACACCTAGAAGGCGGCCCATATATTGAATTTGAGAGGCCATGAGGATAAAGGCTGGGGCCAAGATGGTGATGTGTTCTGGTGTTAGTGTACCAGCTGCCATGAGGGCTGCTGCAACGCCTACACCAGCGGAACAAGAGAGCCAAGTGGCTAAGAGGACGGTTAAGGCCTCTCCAGGAAGACCAAAGAGACCCATAACACCACCTGCGTGGAGGCCTAACCAATCAAAAACGCCTAAAATACGGAGAATTTCTGCTAGCACATAGGCCATAATGACATTTGGCATAAGGCTTTGCGTAGCTAAGGTAAACCCCTTACGGGCGCCAATGACAAAGATATCGAAAGGATTGTTGGTTTTCTTTTGGCTGTTTGCTTGTGTAGTCATTATTGGAAGTCCTTTCTGTAGACTGTATTAAGTGCTAGGCGACAGATTCCGGCACCAACAAACTTAAGGATGAAAATTAAAATTAAAGGGACCAGAATTGGTAGTGTGAAGGAAGCAAAAAGAGCTGATACAATAGCGAAGTAATTGTTGATCATACCTGCACCAGAGTATTGCCAAGCGGCGATAATAGTTAATTCCTTACGGGTAACTAAGCCTTCTTCATACAGTTCCTTGGTGAGGGCAGCACCTCCGTCGGTAGATTGTAAGTCTGTAATAAGGGCTAAGCCTGTTAGACCTGGAATACCAAGAAGGGGTTTAAGAATTGGTGTGAGTAAACGTTGGGCTGCTTTTAGGGCCCCATAGTGGGAAAAAATTTCTACGGCCCCCAAGGCTAACATGATAGATGGAACTAGGCTCAAGGCAAAGAGGAACCCCGCTCTGGCAGAAGTTCCACCGTGCCCTACGAAGGTGTCAGAGGCCCCTTTGATGGTTCCGTATTTGCCGATGAGGGCAGAGAAGTCAAATACCTTTAACCATTCATGGCCAGCTACATTATTTAATAGACCGGAGAAGAAGATGATAGCGGCGATGAGGGCTATATAGGCACCTATCGTGACTTTTGGGTTCATCATTTCATTGAGTTGAGCCTGCTTGTCTTCTTGTGCTTGAAGAGTGACCTGGTTGTCTTGTTGATCCATAAGGGCCTCCTTATAAATATCCACTCAGAATAAACATATGTATTATTGTAAAGGATATTAATATAGGGGGTCAAGGGGAAGATTAACTATTTACAAATAGGTGGAAGCAAGAGTATTCTAGGTTTATATTCATTTTCTTATCTATGAGGAGGCCCCATGAGTCAGGTTCAGGATTACTATAACTATCTCCATACCATTCCAGAAAAATCTCTAGAGGAGCACAAAACATCTCAATTCTTAGCAGATCAATTAGAGTCCTTTGGGTATCGGGTTATTAGACAAGTAGGTGGGGCTACAGGCATCATTGGCATCTACGATACGGGTCGCCCAGGCCCAGTCGTGGCCATTCGGGCTGATATGGATTCACTTACTCATATCATTGATGGACAGGAAGTCCAACGCCATACCTGTGGCCATGATGGGCATATGTCCATGGTCTTGACCGCCGCTAAGTGGATTAAAGAGGGAGGTCTTATTAGCAAGGGAGTCTTGAAAATACTCTTTCAACCGGCAGAGGAGACTGGTGAAGGGGCTTTGAGCATGATCGAAGGTGGAGCTATTGATGATGTAGACTGGCTCTTTGGGGCTCATGTACGACCTTTTGAGGAATGCCAAGTGGGCCAAGCTTCGCCAGCTATTCATTATGCGGCAGCTCGTCGCTTTGTTGTTGAATTTCATGGAAAACCAGCCCATGCTGCCCGGCCTCATTTAGGCATTAATGCTATAGATGCGGCTACAGCTGCGGTTAATGCGGTCAATGCTATCCACCTCAAGCCGACTGATAATTATTCCGTGAAGGCTACGCGTTTTCTCTGTGATTCTGGTGTGACCAACGCTATTCCTGATTTGGCGACGGTTACCTGGGATTCCCGGGCTCAATACAATGATGTGATGGAGGCTTTGGAGGAAAAGTTTATGGTCGCTATTGAAGGTGGTGCTGGGACCGTAGGGGCTAAAGCTCATGTGGCCCTAAAAAAAGGAACACCGGCAGCTGAATTGGATGAGGATGCAACGGCCCTCTTAAGCCAGTCCATTAAGGCTGTCTTGGGCGACCAGGGGTTGGCAGAGGAAATTTATACGCCGGGTTCGGAAGATTTCTTCTTTTACACTATCCATAAGCCAAGTTTGAAGGCTGGCTTCTTCGGGTTAGGTTGTGACTTACGGCCAGGCCTCCACCATCCGGATATGGCCTTTGACACCTCCGCCTTAGATGCGGGTGTTGCGATATTTATTAAAACGGTAGAAAGTTTATTGAATTAATACAAGAGAATGGATTACTTATGCATGGTAGTTCTGCTGACAAAGAGTGGCGCAGAAAAATTAATCTGCGCCACTCTTTTTATTTGTATTAATTTTATAGGACTGATACACCTGTCAATCTATATTTGGTGTTTTTAGGTTGTTCCACTTGAAGAAATTCTTCTGGGCTAATGGATTTTGGAATCCCCTGGTAGCCTTCTTGGCCGTAGCGGGGGATATCAGTAGGGATTCGCTTATAGGGAAGGTCTTTGAGAAGGCGGTTGCTAATATGACGATAGAGTTGACTATGGCTAGGCATAGTTAGGCTATCTTCTGTCCCATAGTAGCTCTCCCTCAGGATATCACCTTTGTGCTTAGTATTGTCATAGTAGGCTAGGCTAGCCTGAATATCTGCCCGTATATAGAGGTCGTCATCATCGTTAGCAAAGAAGGATCCTAAGCTTAAGGAGTGGATGGTGTAGTACGTATCTTCCTCTACCTTAGGTGCTAGGTAGAGGTCTCCTTGGTTGGGGGAACCTTGATCGCCTTGAGCGATAGCCTCCAGTTGTCCTAGGTCTGGAGTCTGATTAACTTCCTGGTAGGATACTTGGTAGTAGGGGTAGCGGAAGGTATCAGCCAGGCGACTAACTAGATAGGAATTAAGGGCGGCTCCCTTGCTACTAGAGGGCCTCAAGATGACTACTTTGCGGCTAGGAAAATCTTGCAAGAGCCCATGAGAGCTTGTGGATAGTCGACTGGATTCTATGCCGCTGGAAGGGCTATTAGGGTTAATGCTGGCAGAGGCGGCTAGGCTAGAGCCTATTAGGGATAGGGTTAAGGTTAAGCTGACTAGTAAGGTTTTTTCTATCATATTGACTCCTTAGATTGATAGGGGGTTATTATAATTCAGCATAGTATCATTATGACCCTAGTAAAAGAGCCTCACAGGGTGAGGCTCTTTGTGTTTACAAATGGTCTATGTGCTTATTATAGTCTTTTGTTAGATAAAAGGCACATACATTTTTCATATTAAATTGTTAAGAAGGAGGAGAGGTCTATCTTCTTCTTTTTATCACCTTGTAAGAGGTCGAATAGCTGATTTACGTCTACAGATTTTGGGTTTTTGAGGAAGTTATTGAGTTGGTTTAGGCCCTCCTGCCCTTTTGTATCCGTAGAAACCGTGCTAGTAGTTGTAGTGGTCGTAGTGGTGGTTATGGTTCCATCAGGATTTTTTACCGTTTTTGTAGTTGTCGTAGAGTGTGTATTTTGATTTGGTTGGTTAGGATTGTAAGTGGGTTGGTCTGTTGGAATCCGTTTATAAGGTAATTGATTCAACATACGGTCCACCACATCCTTGTAGACCCCTTGATGGCTTGGCATGGTAAGAGCGTCTTCTGTACCATAGAACCCCTTGGTGATAGCCCCAGATTGTTTGCTTTGTGTATCGTAGTAGTAGAGGGTCCCTTCAACTTCTGTGTGCTTGTAGTCGCTATCAGATAGACCCTTGCGGTAGATGCCCGTAAAACCACCGCGGCTACCAGATCCATATTCATCTGTCTTTGCGTAAGGGGATAAGTAGAGGTCTGCCCCTTTGCCATTATGAGTATCTTGGTCGGCTAGGGCGATTAAGTCGTTAAGTCCTAGTTTGTTTGCTTGGGTTCGCTTGCTTGTGTTGTAGTAAGGATAGCGGAAAACATTAGCCAATTGGTCGGTCATATAATCTGAGAAAGCCTTGTTATGATTGCTATCTTGACTGATGATGATCACCGAACGAGTTGGAAAGCCTGTTAAGCTACCAGGTAGTGGAGCTGCTTTGCCTGGTGTAGTGGCTTTGCTGTCCTTAGTTGTGCTCTTATCTGTTTTTGTATCACTTGTCTTGGTGGAGGAGTGGTCATTAGACTCTGTAGTAGCCGTGGATGTGCTAGTTTGGTTAGCGGTATTTGCAGTATCTCCAGATTGGGTTACAGGAATAACCTCTGCGAAGGAGAGCCCCGCAGTTAAACTGGTAATGGCCATGGTTGCGAAGATAGTTTTCTTGAGAGAATGGAATTGCATAGCTTATCCTTTCTTATATAGAAAAAGCCTCACAAAGGTGAGGCTTTTGTGAAATAAAAGTCTACTTACTTATTATAAGTCAGGAACCCTATAAAAGCACATAAACTTTTCATAAAGTTTTTATTAGTTCATAGAGAGAGACCGCTCGAAGGCCGCCTTGATAGTTTCTAGTTGGGCAGGCTCCTCCATGAGGGAGAGAAGGGTTAAGGCGATAATGGAGGCCCCTTTGGTAATTGTACCCTCAATACGAGGGTCTAACATAGCGGCGGCAAACTCCTTGGTATGACAAACCTTGTCATCTCCTTCTAGACGGAGGGTTGGGTGGTAGGCTGGGCATTGATAGGATACATTGCCGATATCAGAGGATCCAGAAGCAGGATCCATACCAGGTGTGAATGGAATACCAAGGTCTTCCATGACTTCTTCGATGAGGTGCATACCCTCTTCAATGTTATTCATGTCGTCATAGGGGTTGCCATAGAACTCGTAGTCTACCTTTGTCCCTGTGCAGAGAGCAGCACCTTCAAAAATTTTCTTGCACTGTTCAGATAGTTTGTTGAGATAAGAACGCTTAGCATGGCGGACAGTTACCTCGAATTCGCCGAATTCAGGAATGATGTTAGATGCGGTCCCTCCGTTGATGATCCAGGTGCCGATTCGACTTTCAGGCCTGCATTGCTGGCGCATCATATCCAGGGCGTGGATAGCCAATTGAACGCCATTAACTGCGTTGATGCCCGCCCAAGGTTCGCCAGCTGCGTGGGCCGGCTTGCCATGGTAGCGGACCCGGTAGCAGTCTAGGGCTAAGAAGTTAGAGGTTGGGCGAGTAATGGTCCCATCCATGTGGACCATGATGGCGAAATCGTAGTCCTTAAAGATGCCTTGTTGGGTCATGTCCACCTTGCAGCCCGTCGCTTCCTCATCAGGAGTACCGATAATATCAACATCCATGGTGAGCTGTGTCTGTTGGCTAAGTTTAGCGAGGGCAAGGCCTGCTAAGACGGACAGGGAACCAGACGCGCAATGACCACAGGCATGACCTAATTCAGGGAGGGCATCATATTCACAAAGAATGGCTAATTTGCCAAGAGGTTTATCTGCCTTGACTAGGGAAGCCTTAAAGGCTGTTGGGATGCCAGCAAATCCATAGGTTACCGGGATTCCTTCAGATTCCAAGAGGGCGCCAATGCGTTTGACGGATTGAAACTCATGGCTGGAAACCTCTGGATTTTTAGCTAGTGTGTAGTTGAGATCCCACGCTTTAGGCCCTAAGCTTTGTATGAGAGCTAGTAGGTCTTCTTTATGATAGTGTGCGACGGTCATGGTAGACTCCTTTTAAAATACTCATTAGGCCTACTTTTACGAGGATACTTATATAGATGAACATATACCGGTGTAAGTATCAGTTAGTGAAAGTTGGCAAAATATGTTTAAATCTATGACTATACTATCATGGAAGGTGTATCTTGCCTAATACAACATGGAAGAATATGCATAAATTAACAGAATTTTCTATAAAATCTAAAATTTGGTGAAAAAATATTAGGAAATGCTGGCATATTATACATGTTGTGTGTATAATAATAAAAGATACAAAATTATTTAGGAGGGACACTATGTTCGGTATTAAATTTAACAAAAAAATCGCCGTGGCCTTGGGCATTGGCGTACTGGCTATGAGCCTTTTTGCAGGTTGTGGATCTTCTAGCCAAGAGACAAATGAGAAGGGCGTGCTTCGTGTAGGTTCTGAAACAACCTTCCCACCATTCGAATACACAGATGACCAAAATAATGCCATCGGTTTCGATGTGGACTTGAGTCAAGAAATCGCAAAACGCTTGGGCCTCAAAATGGAATTCGTAAGCATGGGCTTCGATGCTTTGATTCCAGCTGTTAACTCCGGTTCTATTGATATGATTGCAGCGGGCATGAATCCTACACCAGAACGGGAAAAAGCAGCTGATTTCTCTGATATCTACTTTAATGAAGGTGGTTTCACTGCTATTGTTCGCAAGGATAATACAGATATCAAAGGCATTGATGACCTTAAGGGTAAAGTTGTAGGGGCTCAAGTGGGTTCTATTCCTGCTGATATGGCTAAAGCTTTGCCTGCATCCCAAGTAAAAGAAATCGACTCCAACTCTCAAATCTTCATGGAATTGAAAGCTGGTACTATCGATGGGGCTATCATGGATAATGCCGTTGCTATGTTCTACCTCAAACAAGGGGCTGATAAAGATCTCAAATTGGTTGGTAATCCAACAGAATCTACTGGCATTGCTTTGGGCTTCAAAAAAGGTAACACAAAATTGCGTGATGACGTAAATAAAGCCTTGAAAGAAATGAAAGAAGACGGCACTTACCAAAAGATTTACGAAAAATGGTTCGGTGCTTATAAAGAGTCTAAATAAAAGTGTATTCACTTGAATTGTAGAAAACCCACTAGCTAGGTAATACCTAGCTAGTGGGTTTTCTTTTAGTATTATTTGTTTGCAAGAATGTTACCAAGGAAAAGTAATTGGTTAGGGAAAGGTTTATATAGTATTAGTTTACTACTTAGAAAAAAATAGATATAATTAGATATAATAAATAGAGAAATATCGATACGCCTACACATCAATATAAGGGACGGTATTTATATATTCTCTGGCCTTCTTTGGCCCTTTGGGCCTATATTGCTTTTGCACAAATGAGTTTGTGCCACAATAGGAGATCAAATGGAATTCAATACGATTATTTACCAGGTAGACCAAGAGATTGCTACCATAACCTTTAACCGACCTGAGGTGCAGAATGGTTTTAATGTGCCCATGTGTCAAGAAATCTTGAAGGCCCTGCACCGGGCGGGCCAGGATAAGTCCGTCAAGGTCATTGCCTTTAAGGCGGAGGGGAAGGTCTTTTCCGTGGGTGGTGATCTGGTAGAAATGAAGCGAGCTGTCCTAGAAGATGACCAAGAGTCCTTAGTGGCCATTGCTCAACTGGTCATGGATATATCCCTTACTATGAAGCGGACCCCTAAACCAATCGTCATGTGTACCGATGGGGCTGTGGCCGGAGCAGCATTCAATATGGTTTTAGCGGCGGATTTTTGTATTGCCACTACTAATAGTCGATTTATTCAGGCTTTTGTAAATGTTGGACTGGCTCCTGATGCGGGAGGCATGTATCTTCTAACCCGGGCGGTGGGTATGAACCGGGCCATGCATTTAGCTATGACTGGTGAGGCTGTAACTGCAGACAAGGGCTTGGAATATGGCTTTGTCTATAAGGTCTGTGAGCCCAATCAATTAGACCGAGTTGCAAGTCGCCTTCTAAAACGCCTTGCTAAGGGGCCTGAACTTTCCTATGCAGGTATGAAGGACATGATGTGGCATGCTTTCTTCACAGATTTTGAAGATTATGCTAAGAAGGAAGTGGCCCTCCAATCTAGCCTAGGCTTTTCAGAGGACTTTAAGGAAGGGGTTATGGCCCACGCAGAGCGACGTCGTCCACAATTCAAGGGCCAGTAAGAGCGTCTTAGGTAGGGACTGGCTTTCCTTTTATATAATTCTTACGATTTTTATAAAAAAGTCCTTGCCAAGCTTTCTACATTTCCGTATAATAACGGAGTACCTTCCCCGATAGCTCAGTTGGTAGTAGCACCTGACTGTTAATCAGGGTGTCGCTGGTTCGAGTCCAGCTCGGGGAGCCATGGCCCGTTGGTCAAGCGGTTAAGACACCGCCCTTTCACGGCGGTATCCCGGGTTCGATTCCCGGACGGGTCACC
>CAKPUJ010000012.1:0-37449 GCA_934191645.1 uncultured Veillonella sp.
TTCATAAGGTTGGTAAATGAGTTCCACTACCCCATGGCCCCGCAAGATATAATTGTCAGATGCGTAATTAACAGCCCATCCCTCATGGATACTGTCCTTTTTATGGGCTCCATTGTAAAGGCCTAAAATGCCAGAGCGAACCCCTTGATCTAATTGCTTAGCAGAGGCTATTTTTACATAGTTATAGAGAGGAATACGTTGGCCTGTCATCTTGTTATAAACAAGCCCTTGTACATTGTACATGCCGTGAGCTGCCCCCGCATGATAATAGGAGGTAGTCAACATAAGAGATACTAGATTCTTATCTTCATAGGTTACATCATAGGACTGATTCACCTGATAAACATGGTCATTGTAGTACATCTTCCTAGCTTGGTCTACATAGCTTGCAATATCCGTGTTGATAGCCTTTTGTGACAAGAGATTATCCGTATAGACCAAAGGATACTTTAATTTCATATTGGTATCTTCTTGGGTCCCTGTAACAACCTTAGCAGAAACTGGTGCCAGGACCATAGCCCCTACCAAGGCACCTAAGCAAAGTTTTTTAAGGATTGACATAGTATTTCTTCCTCTAAAAAATTTCTTTACTGACTTATATACCTATATATTCGCCCTTGTCCTAGCTTCCTCCTACCTGAAATTAAAATTAAATACAAACAAAAGAAAATTGGTAACAGTAAAAGCCCGGCTCTAAGAGCCGGGCTTTCAGTATGAAATTTATTTAGCAGCTGCAATAAGCTTGTAAGCATATTTGCCGATAGCTGCGGAAAGGACTAACAAAACCATAATGCAAATAAAGGCAATCATGAGGCTAGACCCATGAGCGATGAAGCCAATCAAGGCTGGCCCCATGAGGATGCCCATGTAACCGAGCATAGTGGATGTCGCCACCGCTTGCGTCATAGGGATAACATTTTGTTCCCCCATAGCAGAGAAGAGATTTGGCACGACCATAGCTAAGGAAATCCCCAATAAGAGATAGGTGTACATGGATGCGTGACCTGGCAACACTACGATAAGGGCCATGGAAATAGCACCCATAATGTAACCACCCACAACTACTTGTTTAGATGTCAAGTGCTTACCCAAGGTGTTCCCCAAAAGACGACCAATACACATGGTAGCGTTAAAGAGCATGACCCCCATAACCGCTTCTTGGATTTCAATGCCCTTATCTTCAAAGAGGTAGAGGGCTGACCAGTCCCCTACGGCCCCTTCTGTCAAATAGGATACAAAGGACAAGACACCAAATATGATAGCGATGGGATGGAAGGACAAAGGAGACTTAGACTTCTTAACCTCCTTGGCGTTAGGATCCTTGCCAAAGGTCAACATAAACTGGCTCACTAAGAGGATCGCCAGGACCAGTACAATTAGCAGGCCCCAAATACTTTGGTTCACAGGTAGATTTAAGGTCTTAATCAAGAGTAAGAGGACGCCAGCCCCAGCAAAACCACCAAGAGACCAACCACCGTGATAAGCCCCCATGAGGTGCTTCTTGCTGACCTTTTCTGTCAAGATAGCTTGGAGGTTAGCGGAGGCAGATGAAAGCCCCACCCCCATACCGAAGAAGAAGAGGGCCACTGTTGTTTCAAAGATGGTAGAACAAATAGTCACCAAGGCTAGGGCAAGCATGCCGATGATAGAACCAATCTGTACAGTCCGTTTACAACCTAAGGATTCAACCAACTTACCGGCTACAGCCATAGAAAGACAAGAACCAAGACCCAAAACCAAAATCATAGAGCCCAGTACATTTTCACCAATACCAAGCTTAGCCTTCAAATAAGGAACAAAACCAGCCCATAAGGCAGTGTACATACCAGGAATAAAGAAGGCACCAAAAGCACCGCGAATATTAGATTTGGAAATAGTTACGTCTTGATTCATTACATCCTTTCTGGCTTCTAGAACCGTCCGGCTAAGGAAGGCCCTTTTTATCCGCTTGATCCAAAGGTGGATAAGCAGGAAACCCTTTTAACTAATAAGTAATTCCAGATTATGATATAGCATGGAAATTATTATGTAAATAGGAATAGAAATATTATTTAGCTTATTTCAAATTATTAATTTGATGATCAAATTACCTCTATGCGAGTCCGGACAAAGACCTCATAACTAAGTCAATATCTCTATTTTCTAATTCCTGAATTATATGAATATAAGTTTTCTGAGTGGTAGTCATACTTGCATGTCCTAAGCGTCTAGCTAAACTCGCAATCGAAACACCTGCATACAAAAGTAAAGACGCATGTGTATGACGCAACCCATGAATAGAAATGACTGGAATAGATAGCTTTACACAATACCGAGATAGAATTCCATTAACTGTAGAATTAAACGCCCTTCCTCTCACAAAGATAGGTTGATTTTGTGGTAAATCCTTTACTAGTACAAAGAATTTCATACAGGTTTGCCAATCCAAAGGAATTTTACGTTCTGATGATTTATTCTTAGTCGGTAAGAAACCACCTATTCCCTTATAGTCCCATGTCTTATTGACTACTAGCATTTGATGTGTAAAATCAAAATCTTCTGGTGTTAATGCTAATGCTTCTGAAAATCGCATACCTGTTTTCGCAATAATAAAAATCAACCAATCCCAATTAATTTCATTCGAAAGATTCAGATTAACCAACAATGTATGTAACTCATACTGATTTAAATACTTACTTTTTTTCTTTCGAGCAGACTGGCCTTTTATGATAGCCTTTCGAGTGGGGTTTCTTTCTATCAACCCCTCATCAACTGCATCTAAAATGGCACCCTTCACTTGATGATGAAAATCCATAGTAGTCTGCTTTTCATGACATGATGCATAATCATTTAATAATTTTTGATAAGCAATTCTATTTAATTCTGAAAGGCGTAATGATGGCACTAATTTTCTCAACCAATCTAATGTTATCTTGTATTTTTTGAGCGTTATGTCTCTAACAGCACCTTCTTTATAAATCTCTATCCATTTTTGGTAATAAACATGAAATAACTCAGATTTATTTGATATCGCATGCATATTTATCACTCCAATCTAAGAGATAAAAAATATTAAAAGGCTCTTACTGATGAAGGGTAATAGCATCATCCATTACTTTAAAAAGTTGGCTTACGTATTTTTGCTCATCTAATGAAGGAATCATCAAATTCATTTGTTCCATTTGTTTTCCTGAAACTTCAACAAATGTGGATCCTGCTCCAGTTACTTCGCCATAACGCTTTAATTTTGGAGTCATAGTATACAAGAAATATGTATCTAATTCTTTTGAATTTGGAGTTATTGATTGAAACCCCTGATTCGTACACCCTTCAACCTGTAAGATAGCTGTATTCCCAATACCAGCTCTTGATGTAAATAAAACAGTTCCAACAGGAAGTATTTTTGCCGAACTTTTTTCTAAGCCTAACTTCGTTATTTTACGGATACTCCCACTAGCATAGCGTTGCTCTCCTATTTCCGCGGGAGAATACCAATCAATATCTCCATTCCAATATTCAGATATATTGGTACTTGGGGTTCCTCCTCCCGTAATGGTAGCAATATCACCTAACTTACGCTGTTCCCAAGTAAAACAAAGAGGTAGAAAAACCATTTTGGCTTTCCTACCTCTTTGTTTACATTTTTATACCTAGCAAAGCCAATTGTTCAGCAATTTCTTTTTCTAACTTTGCAATTTCCTTATTATCTTCTTCAATCATGCGATTAATTTCATTAAGATCTAACTCCTCTTCTTCCTCAAATGTATCTACATACCGAGGAATATTTAAGTTATAATCATTCTCCTTAATTTCTTCAATGGATGCAACGTGGGCATACTTATCAACATCCTGCCGATTACGATAGGTTTCAATAATCTTATTAATATTCTCTAAGGTTAAATTATTTTGGTTCTTACCCTTTTCAAACTCATTACTTGCATCAATGAAGAGCACATCACGTGTAGTGCGATTCTTCTTAAATACAAGAATAGTTGTCGGAATACTTGTACCATAGAATAAATTAGCAGGTAGACCAATGACTGCATCAAGATAGTTCTTTTCTATAATTGTTTGTCGAATTTTACCTTCAGCAGCGCCACGGAATAAAACTCCATGAGGCAACACAATAGCCATGGTCCCCTCATTATTAAGATGATACAAACTATGTAAAATAAAAGCATAGTCAGCTTTAGATTTTGGTGCAAGCTTTCCGTACTCACCAAAACGTGGATCTTTCAATTTACTTTCGTTATTGTCCCACTTAGCAGAATATGGTGGATTGGCAACGACTGCATCAAAGGAACGTGGCCGATCAATACCATCACGGTCAAGACCATCTGGCCAATCACTTTCAAGAGTATCTGCATTCCGAAGTGTCATATTATTATAAGTAACGCCATGCATCATTAAGTTCATACGCGCTAAATTATAGGTTACGGTATTTAATTCTTGACCATAAAAATTCACTGCCCCTTGGCGAGACCCATCTGGGATTTCATTACGTACGGTTAATAGTAGTGAACCAGATCCCATTGCAGGGTCATAGACAGTAAATGTTTCATCTTGATTTTTAACGCCTCCTGTTACGATTTTAGCTAATATTTGACTAACTTCATGTGGTGTGTAGAACTCACCTCCCTTTTTCCCAGCATTGGCTGCAAATTTACCGATTAAATATTCATAAATTTCACCTAGAATATCCTTGCCGTTGTCATCCTTGTATTCAATTTCATCAATTTTAGTAACAACAGCATTTAGTGTCTTAGTCCTCCCTGCAGTTGTAGAACCAAGTCCAGAATCTCCTAGATTAATGTAATTAAAAATCCCACGGAAGTCTGCTGCTGCTTCTTTATTAATTTCAGCATTCTTGTTAAAGTTTTCGAAGATTCGTTGATAGTCACCTGGAACAATAGTTCCCTCATGAATACTTTCAGTTATTGAAGCCCAAGTATCCTCAGGATTAATAGCATAACCAAGTGTCCCAGCTATATCAATTAAACAAGCCTCTAATCCCTCTTCATCTACAAGGTCCTTATATGCATCATTTATAGATTTACCGTTTTCAAGCTCTACTAGATCATTGTTTACAAGATACTCTTCCTGATGAATAGAAAGATACTTATAAAATAAGAAGGGAAGAATATAGTCTTTAAAGGAACTTGCATCCATAGTGCCACGCAACTCATTAGCGATTGCCCATAATTGACTAGAAATATTTTGTGCTTTCGATTCTGCCATTTTAAATCTCCTTTATTTATACAAATAGTTGTTGAAGTAACGCTTTTTTCTGCAATTGCATATGGTCTAACTTACGCTGATGAAGGGTAATAATACTATCTATTTTTGATAATACATTGGAAATCAGGTTTTGTTCTTGGTCCGATTTAGGTATCGATATACTTTGTTCAATTAATTCAGTTTTTGTAATCCCTTTTATTGATGTTCCTTGTAGTACTTTGGCATTTTCTTGCATTAGTCGATATAGTTGATATGCAAGAAATTTAATATCACTTCCATCAAAATCACTCAAAGACAAAAAATCTTGACTAGTAGTAAAATCTTGATTTATTACTGCAACTTTACCAACACCTACTCTCGTAACTAAAGCAATTGAATCACGAGAGATCAATTTAGCTGCTGAATTCTTTAACGCATTATTGCTAATAAATTTATTTATATTAACATGTACAATATCACCTTCAACTAAATCTGATGACTGTATCCAAGGTATATTACCACTCCAATATTCGGGATTAGCTGTTTTAGGAGTTCCTCCACCAGTTTTTATTTTGGCAATATCATCTAGCTTACGCTGTTCCCAAGCATCAGTAAAACCAGGAAAACGAAGTTCCGGATAACAATCTCCATTTTTAGGAAAAAGTTTTTGTAATAATGACTTTTTCTTCAAAATCAAATGATTTAACTTACGCTGATGAAGGGTAATAATATGATCAACATTATTCAAGAAACTACTAATTATATTTTGCTCTTGAATACTAGGAACTAAAAGTTCAAATTTTAACATATCAGAAACTTTTAAAACTTTATTTCGACCAGCTCCACCTGGCGATGATAATTCTAGATGATGTTTAAATCTTTTATCTGTTAAAGTATGTTTAAAGAAATCAATTACCAAATCATCATTAGGTTTGAACTGAGGGAATCTATGAGAAACTAATTTGCCCTGATCTTCATCATCTGTTACTGCGAGTGCACGTTCCCAAGCAAATGTAATATTTAATATAAAATTGCCAGCTTTTACCCTATACATTTCTGTAGTTTCAAGTTCTTGACCAGCATCTACATAAGTATGAAAGGTTCCTTTACAATGACTTCTTAATCCTAATCGCCAATATCCAGAGTCTGGTGTATTTACTTTATCCACATATTTTGTAAATAAAGACTCTAACTTACGTTGTTCCCAATCTCCAGTAAAACCAGGAAAACGCAATCTTGGTACCCTTCTTTTTTCTTTACTCATAACAACCCTCTCTTTTTACAAACATTTACTATCTCGCAGTAACGTACTCATCGGCAAATCTATACAAAGCAGCTACAAGTTCATTACCATACTTAATCTTATTAAGGCTAGCAATATTTTTATCCTGAGCTTTCACTTGATATTCTGCGCGGGCTTCTTTTTTCAAAAGACTAATGCGACCAGTATTATCAAGATCTTGCTTGCCCACCGTATGTTGATTAAATAGTGCTAATAATTCCTCATCGCTAATAACATCAATAATCCCCCAGCGCAAGCGGAAATCAAAAACCTCATTCTTAGTGATTATATTGTTAGCCTCACAAATTATATCTAAACTAGAATTTAATTTAACTGGATATTCTATGGTATGCCCTTCAGGAGGATAAGTCCCATTCATAATAGCATCTGCTGCTTTATTAATTTGATTAGCATACTGACGGTCCTCTAACCCCATAGCAAAATCCTTAATTTTTTCCTTATAATCAGAGGCTATGTCCATATTCTGCGAATGAACAGCATTCATTAATCCTTCAATTAATTCTGTAAGATAATCGTAATTGACACTGACATCTTTCACATGAACCATACATAATTCAATTTGAGCGACAGGAATATCATGTATCTTCGCTATGCGCTCTTTTAAATCGTTATACAGTGAGGTGGTTAAAACTACTTCTTGGTCAGCACTCATACCTAGCAATTCAACGAGTTGATCAGGATCGTTATAATCAAAACCTACATCTTCCCCATCAATTACATCAGGATCATACTGTTTTAACTTAGACATCCCCATATTATACTTGCGCATAAGGCGGAACATTTCTTCTTGATGAGCCTCACTTGGCGGTACTTCAGTAAAATCATCAGTAATATCTGCCAATCGATCTACTATACGCTTTACCTCCAAAAATTGTTCCTTGAAAGGTTTTGCTAAAATACCATCATCTATTAATTCATTAGTATCTACCAATACATCTTGCACATTGGCCGAAGCTTTATTGGCATAAATACTTAGAGCTCTATTCATGAGTTCTTCGTTCTTAATAGGCCACCGATAATTAATAATACGTCCCCATGGTTTGCCTTGATTATCTGCGATTCTATTCGTTCTTGAATAAGCCTGAATTAAAAGAGCATCCTTTAAAGTTCGATCTACATAGAGCGTATTCATTTGAGGCGCATCAAACCCAGTCAAAAGCTGATCAACTACAATTACTATATCTAAATATTGACCATCCTGAGCTGTACGATTTAAGCGAGTTGTTAAATCTTGAGTATATCCAGATACATCATCAAGGCCAAAATGAGTGCCAAATAATCCATTATAGTGATCCATAGCCCTCAGGAGACCATTGTTACTCTCTAATTGGCTATTTCCGTTATTAGTACTCATACTAAATGTTACACCAACTTTTAAAGTAGGAAGGCCTTTTGTCGCTCGTTCCTGGTTTACTCTTTCAAACTCATCGAAGTACATAAGTGCCATTGGTGTACTAGGGCGATTACCACCTACATGTGTTGTCAACATAGCATTATACGCACCATCATTTGACCTATTACGCCAATTTTTGAAAATATCTTCAACTACTAAACGAACATGATCTGGGTTATTATCATAGAAGCTAGGTTCTATCATATCGTCCATATCATTGTCTGTAAGATTTGCAATCTTATGGTTAATATCAGCATCAGACCAGGTAGGATATTTATTCCTGTAAAAGGCCGGTAAATATTCCTCCTTCATCTGATCTTCTGCTATTGTCGTTTCAAAGTCTACTTTAAAGCCCAATACGTTCTTATCAGCAATGGCTTCACGAATAGTATAAGCATGCAAGAGTTTACCAAAAACCTCATGAGTCTTTGTCCCTTTCTTGCCCACCACTTCGTCAAACATAGGGGTCCCAGTATAGCCTACCCAAGCAGCCCCTTTAAAGGTCTTTTGTAATTCCTCAAAACTATCTCCACCAGTTGACCGGTGAGCCTCATCGACAATAAAAACGATATGTTTTTTGGGGACCACAAAATCTTTACGACTAATAAGGGTATTCAATTTTTGTACGGACGTAACAATAATCCCATTTCCCTTTTCATTGAGCTTATGTTTCAGTACTCGCGTATTCTCCGTTCCACCAACTGAATCAAATTGCTTTCCTTCCAAATCTATGGAACCTTCAGGATCATAGGCCTTATAATTCTCCTCTGTCTGTCTTGTCAAAGCAATACGGTCAACTACAAAGACTACTTTATCCACATTTGGCATACGACTAGCAAGCCAAGCTGTTTTAAAGGAAGTAATTGTTTTACCTGATCCTGTAGTATGCCATACATAGCCTAAACGATTTATTGGCAAATCAAAATCGGCCTGTTTTAACTCCTCCAATACAGCCTTTGTAGCATATACCTGATAAGGTCTCATAACCTTTAACATTTGTTTATTTTTTGTCCCATCAAGAATGGTGAATTGAGTTGCCATCTGATGAGCCATAGGGATACTTAAAAACATATTGGCAAAGTTCGTCCAGTTACGGACCACTTTATTATCATCAGGGTTTTGCCATTCGAAGGCAAAGTCCTTATTAAATAAATCAGCCGTCGTATTAGCCATATATTTGATATGTTTTGGTGTCATCGCCACAAGAATTTGAACAGTAGAGAATATATCACTATACTGTTTTTCTTCTATATATTGATGCATTTGATTTAGGGCTTCGTCGGCACTATGTCCATCCGTTTTCTCTTCAATTTGAATAATGGGAAGGCCGTTAATAAGTAGTGTCGTATCAAAGCGACGCGGTTGTCTTCCTGCAATTTGTGATTTTCTATGAATCTGGTTGACCACTTGATATACAGTATTACCAGCACCTATATGTTTTTGGTCAAAAACAGTTAAAAAAGCGTGCGTTCCATCATCTAAATCAACTTCTACTTGAGATACCCCATTTATACCATAAAGAAACTGGCCCGCTTGATAAGGTGTGTAGAGTTCACAAATAACCTTTTTAATCTGTGCGAATTCAGTATCACTTAAAGGTTGCTTTAATTTATTTTGATTCAGCTTATAGAGAATAGCACGGAAGTTCTCCCATAGATTTTCTGTAGTTTTGATATGTGGCTCATACTTCCATAACTTTTTCTTAAGTACCTTGATTCCGTTATAATTGGCATCACCATTCTCTCCAACACTTTGATTGATTTCACCAATGATTCCAGAAGAAAGCTGTCCAATTAATAGTTCTTCAAACTTCTGTTCGCTCATCACATCAGCCATTATTGCTAACCTCCATCAATCGAGTTAAGTTTAACTCACATTGCCGCTCGGCCACTCGTTGTTTAAGTGCTCTAAGTTTTAATTCTTTAAAATATATATCACCGATAATCTGCTGTACTATTAAAGGAGGCAATTTAGGTAGTTCAATTTCCTTTAATAAGCGTAATGTATATCGTATAACCTTGCTTCCTTGTAGCTGTTGAGCAAATTGTTTCTTAATATAAGTATTTTCATTAATTAAAAAAGCTATATACCTTTTATCAATTGAATTGTTCATGAGCTCCATACGAATATAATTTTGAGAGAATAAATATCCCTCATGTTCCTTACTTACAATGGATGCTTCTCCAGAAATCGTAGAGAATATGAGGTCTCCATTGCGTAGAAGATCAAACGTCCTTGAAGAACGAATTTGTTTTCGATCACTATCTTTACCTTCTACTCCGTAAAGATCTTCATAAAGTTCATTTTGCCCGTATAAGGTATATACTGGCACATTATTCCCTAGCTCTTCTACTATACGATGTTGAGAAATGCCTGTGTTAGAAAAAAATGCATCCTTAATATACATATAATTCATCTCATATATCATTACTAAAACTAAAGTAATTTTTTAAAATTACTCATTTATCTTTATCTATACTATACACTATTACTTTATAAAGTACAATATTATTTTGTAATTTTTTTAAATCGCAATTATTTAATGTATATTTCTATTAGATATAACGATGAAAAAGCACACTTATCCTAGTAAGTGTGCTTTGCTTTATGTATATCCTTTTTTTGAATGCTACAAGATGTTAATGAGTAAAGTGTTTATACTTCTCTACCTCAGTCTTCCCTATAGCAATAATCTTCCTATACAACTCTTGATTTGGCCCAGGATCTGTATATTCTACCAATAAACCACTATCACTATAAGCCTTTAATTTACTATTAAAAACTTGTTCATGTGGACACAGTCCCATCCGTCCTACAATCAATGAATTATTAGTAGGATTAACATAGTATGTATAGTAAGTACCTAAGCGACTCCCTCCTGATGAACAATAAGCAACAGGAATCAGGTTATACTTCTTATATATAGCAATTGAATAGCTTGCTTGGTTAGATATGCCATTTTGATTCTCTATCATATCTGCTACAATCCAACCACTATAATCTCCAATCCCATGACCCGCTTGTACCTGTTCTATAGTTTTAGCCTGGCAAGCTGATCCTAGTAAACCGAGTAGAAAAAGCAATAAAAGCGTTTTCTTCATAAACGTACTCTCCCATTTTTCTGGAATAAAAAATCACTGATTAGTATCTAGTCAAATGGCTCAGATTACCATCGACAAGATACTATATCAGTGATTTCTAATTATTTCTTCAAAGCTTCCTTCAATGTATGCCATGCCAACACAGCACATTTTACACGAGCTGGCATATTGGAAATATTCTTAAGCGCCATAGCATCTTCTAATTCTTCCAACTCAGCATCGTCGGTCACTTCTTTTTTGATCATGCCCAAGAAGAGGTCCACATAGTGGAGGGCGTCTTCTACGGTCTTACCCTTGATAAGGTCAATCATCATAGAGGCAGAAGCCTGGCTAATAGCACAGCCAGAACCCGTGTAAGCAGCATCCTTAATAACACCGTCTTTGACGTCGATTTGTAGGGTCAAATCATCCCCACAGGAAGGGTTGTGACCGTGTTCAGAATTGGTGAATTCAGCCAATTCATGCTTATTACGTTTATCTTGGTTATGTTCCAAGATAAGGTCCGTATATAATTGATCCATTTCCATGTATGAATTCTCCTAATCCTTAAAGCCCATAACGGACCGAATAGTTTTCAATACTTCCAAGAAGGCATCCAAATCTTCCTTGCGTGTGTACACGTACATGGAAAGACGGGTAGATGCGGATACATGGAAGAAGGCCCCTAACGGTTGGGCACAATGATGGCCAGAGCGGACGCAAATCCCTTGGCTATCCATGATGGTCGCCACATCGTGTGGATGGACATCATCGATGGTGAAAGCGATAACCCCATGTTTTTCCTTAGGATCTTCAGACCCCAAAACATGGACATGAGGAATTTCCAGCATCTTAGGCAAGACATAAGCCACCAATTCTTCTTCGTAGGCATTGATGTTATCCATGCCGAATTGTTCCAAGTAGTCGATAGCAGCGTGCAAGGTTACCGCCCCATCCGCATTTGGTGTGCCTGCTTCGAACTTGTAAGGGAGTTCGTTGAAGGTTGTCGTTTGTTCCTTTACGTACTCAATCATGTCCCCACCCATGAGGAATGGAGGCATAGCTTCTAAAAGTTCTCGCTTGCCGTAGAGGACCCCAATCCCTTGGGAGGCACACATCTTATGGCCGGAGAATACGAAGAAGTCACAGTCTAAGGCCTGTACATCAATCTTCATATGAGGCGTGGATTGAGCCCCATCGAGGACAGCTACAGCCCCTACAGAATGAGCCTTATCGATGATTTGACGGACTGGGAATTCCATGCCCAATACATTAGATACATGAGCGAAGGCTACAATCTTTGTAGAGGAGTCGATTTTATCCAATTCCCCATCTTTCAAGTGACCATGGTCATCCAAATACATGTATTCCAAGGTGGCCCCTGTTTGGTTGGCCACATACTGCCAAGTTACCAAGTTAGCATGGTGTTCCGCCACGGTGATAAGAATTTTATCGCCTTTTTTCACATTGTTAAGGCCATAGCAGTGAGCGATGAGGTTCATGGATTCCGTAGAGTTACGAGTAAAAATAACCTCTTCCCGTTGTTTGGCATTGATGAACTTCACCACCCGGTCGCGGGCGTTTTCATAGGCTTCAGATGCTTCCACAGCCAAGATATGGGACCCACGGTGTGGGTTCCCATTATGCTTGGTCATATGGTCCACCAAACGGTCAATGACCATTTGAGGAATTTGTGCAGTTGCACCGGAGTCTAGGTAGATTACCCGTTTCCCATTATGGGTTTTGTGCATGATTGAAAAATCTTTATATGCTTCAGATACTGGTTTCATTCCTAGCCTCACCTTAAATCTTAGCCCGTACTGCTGCGAGCGCTTCTTCTTCAATTGCTTCGTCACCGATTCGGTCGATAACAGGACGAATCATAGATTCTACGATCATATGCTTAGCTTCTGTTTCAGAGAAACCACGGCTCATGAGGTAGAAGAGTTTAGTTTGGTCGATTTGACCAGCCCCTGCCGCATGGTTACCCACTACATCATCTTCCTTACAAAGGAGAAGTGGCAAGGATACAGAGTGTACCGTTGGATCCAAAAGAAGGCAAGTATCTTCTTCAGCCCCTTCAGAACCAGAAGATCCCTTCAAAAAGTCCAAGGTCCCGCGGAAGGATTTCTTAGACTTACCAGACAAGGCGCCCAAAGTATGGATATCGGAATAGGATTTCTTTGCTTCATGCGTCATGAGCATAGCGATATCGAATTTTTGTTCATCTCCACCAATATAAGCCAAGTCGTGTTTAACAGAGGCTTCTAGGCCCTTGAGATCTTGTTCGTAGTTAAGGTAGGACTCAGCAGACCCTACTTCAACATTAAGATAGGTCACATCAGCCTTATCAGCATAGCGCGTATAACGGTGTTCGATGTGTTGTACCTTGTCACCTAAGAGTTGAACCTTTTTAATGGTTACCTTAGCCCCTTCTTGAGCAGCAACTTCTGTGAAGAGCTGTACCGTAGAGGCCTCTTTCGTATTACCCGCCAAATAGAAAAGGATTTCCACTTGAGAGTCCTTACCAGCATCTACCAAGAAGCGAGCATCCGCTTGGGTATGAGAGGCTTCCACCTTGATGGCTACTTTCACGCTTTCCTTGGCACCAGCAGGTACCTTGATAGCGTAGGAATCACCAGTAGCATTCATAACTGCGTCGAGGACGGATTTATTAGCCCCTGCATAAGCAGGTTTGAGTGGTTGTGGGTTAGCGATAGGGCTAACGATGCCAGCCTTAGCATCTACCACGATAGGTGCAACAGCTGTACGGTCACCCCAGACATGACCCTCCGTATGATTAACTTGTAACCATCGGAAGGTTGGTCTAGGAAGTTCGTTGAAAAGTACTTGGTTACTCATAGTTCCTCCTTACCCAATGGAGCCTTCCAGCTCAAGATTAATCAAGTTATTCATTTCTACGGCATATTCCAAAGGCAATTCCTTGGAGATTGGCTCAGCAAAGCCACGTACGAGCATAGCCCGTGCTTCTTCTTCGCTGATACCGCGGGTCATGAGATAGAAGATGGCTTCATCAGAGATGCGGCCAATTTTAGCTTCGTGTCCAATATCCACGTTGTCGTTTTCCACGATAACTGCAGGAATTGTATCGGATTGTGAAATATCATCTAGCATCAAGGATTCGCAGGAAACAGTCGCCTTGGAGTGTGCTGCATTCTTACCAATTTTGAGGAGGCCCCGATAAATTTGAGCGCCCCCAGACTTGGAAATCCCCTTTGCGTTTACGTTAGAAGTTGTATATGGTGCGTTGTGAACCACCTTGGACCCTGTATCCAGGAATTGCCCTTCACCAGCGAAGGTGATGCCGGTAAATTCACAGTGAGCCCCTTCCCCATTCAAGATGGACATAGGATAGAGGCAGGATACGTGAGACCCGAAGGAGCCAGATACCCATTCGATGGTCCCGTAAGCACCAACGATAGCCCGTTTAGTGTTCAAGTTGTACATGTTCTTGGACCAGTTTTCGATGGTGGAGTAACGAAGTTTTGCATTGTCCTTGACGAACAATTCTACCGCCCCTGCATGGAGGTTGGACACGTCGTACTTAGGCGCAGAGCAACCTTCGATGAAGTGGGCAGAAGCCCCTTCTTCAATGATGATCATGGTATGTTCGAACTGACCAGCCCCTGGTGCATTCAAGCGGAAGTAGGATTGCAAAGGAATTTCTACTTGTACCCCTTTTGGCACGTATACGAAGGAACCACCGGACCAAACGGCACCATGGAGGGCCGCCCACTTGTGGTCGGTTGGTGGAATCAAGGTCATCCAATATTGTTTGACAATGTCTTCGTGTTCCCGGAGGGCTGTTTCAATATCTGTGTAGATAACACCTTGTTTAACCAAGTCTTCTTGGATGGAGTGATAGACTACTTCAGAGTCATACTGAGCACCTACACCAGCCAAAGACTTTTGTTCTGCCTCTTGGATACCCAAGCGATCGAAGGTCCCCTTGATGTCTTCAGGCACTTCGTCCCAGCTAGCGGACATCTTCTTAGCCTTAGGTTTTACATAGGTGTAAATATTTTCCATATCCAAGCCGGAAATATCAGGAATCCAGTTTGGAATTTCCATTTTGTTGTAAATCTCAAGGGATTTCAAACGGAAGTCCAACATCCATTGAGGTTCATTTTTATTGGCCCAAATATCGCGTACAATATCTTCTGTTAGGCCCTTATTGGCGATGTGTTCGTAGGAAAATTCGTCCTTAATGTCATAGACGCCACGATTCATATCGTCAATGTGCGTTTTCTTTCTTTCTTCCATTAGGGAGCCTCCCACTAAGCCAAAGCTTTAAATTGTTCGTAACCGTGTTTTTCGATTTCGTCAACCAAGGATGCATCGCCAGTTTTCACGATTTTACCGTTGATCAAGATGTGAACAAAGTCTGGTTTAAGGCTTTGCAAAATCGCATTGTGGTGGGTGATGATAAGAACGGAATTATCTTCGTTGTGGAAACGGGATACCCCTTCGGATACGATGCGGACAGCATCCACGTCGAGACCGGAGTCAGTTTCGTCCAAGATGGCCAATTTAGGGTTCAAGATGGACATTTGCAAAATTTCGTTCTTCTTCCGTTCACCGCCGGAGAAACCTTCATTGACATAGCGTTGTGCATAGGAAGTATCGAAGGATAATTCGTCCATTTTAGCCTTCAATTCTTTTTTGAAAGCCAAGGCCCGCACGGATTGGCCAGTAATGGTTGCCTTAGCCGTACGGATGAAGTTTTCTACTGTAATGCCAGGTACGGAAATAGGGCTTTGGAAGGACATGAAAATACCTTCTTTAGCGCGGTCATTAACGGCCATCTTGGTGATATCTTTGCCGTCAAATACGATAGACCCTTTGTCTACCTTATATACAGGGTTCCCCATAATAACGTTTGCCAAGGTGGATTTACCTGCACCATTGGTACCCATAACTACGTGGATTTCCCCTTTATTGATTGTCAAATCAAGGCCTTTGAGGATTTGTTTACCTTCAACGGATGCCTCAATACCTGTTACTTTAAGCAATTCTGCCAAAATAATTCACTCCTTTATAGCCTATTACCTAGGCTGAATCTATGGGAACTAGTACCTATATTAGTGTCTATGACATACAGGCCTCTGAAAGCATGAAAAAAGTGGCATTCACCAAAGTGAATGCCACTTTAAATCTCACCACTTCAGCCAGCCTTGTATTATCATCTAAATTCATTATACATGGTCGCCTAATTGATAGCAAGATATATCCTACTAAAATATCCAGGAATTAAAAATTTCTTAGATTCTATCTAATTTTTAAAGGACTGCAGCAGAAACAATTATAAGATTTGTTTATTGTGAAATTGAGAATGACTCCCTATTTGCACCAGAAGAGTCTATTGTCTTTTCTAGGAGCCCCTGGTCCAGAAATAGGTCCTTCGGCGTAGCCTAGGGCGCAAATCCCTACCCCTTCATAGTCCCCTTGGACTCCTAGGGCATGAAGCCAGTCTTGCCATTCAGCCTCTTCAAAGGTTTCTTTAGCCCGATTAATCCAGCAAGACCCCAGACCTTGCTCATGGGCTGCCAGCATGAGGTTTCCAAGGACAAGTGACCCATCCTGAACGGTTGCATAATGATCCTTAGGGGCTAATACGACCAAGGCTACAGGTGCTCCATAGAAGGGATCAAAACCTTGGTCCCAACCGCCATACTTGCGATTGGTTTCAGACAGGCGGTCTCGCACTTCTTTATCAGTAACAGCAACGATAATGGCCTTCTGCATACCCTTAGCAGACGGTGCCATAAGGCCTGCTTGAATAATTCTATCCAATACCTCTTGTGGGATTGGATCAGCCTTATACTTTCGCACACTGCGACGTTCTAATAGGTTTTGCATAGCATCCATAACAATCAACTCCTTTAGCGATTTTGGAAGCGTTGTTCAATCACATTATGATAAATAAGCTTACATACCAACCAGACAAAGGAAGCAATCCCTGACCCGATACCTACTAACATCAGGTGGTTAAGGCCTTGAGCTACCAACCAAAATTCTAAAGCCCCAGACACGATGATGAAGAGAATCAACTCTAAAAGGCGGTGTCGAATGAGGTACAAGACCAACAAAGCCGCAATAAAGCCAAAGAAGGTGGCTACTGACGTAAAGCTAGCCAAGAAGCTAACAATTGATATGAGACTGGTAATTAGAATAACTAAAGCAATCATATAATCCTCTATACAATTTGAGATATCCCGAGATATCTCCTTATCACTGACTAAGTTCTCTATTGATACTTATAGTATACCACAGGCCCTAGAACCGTGAAAAAACACCCCCAAGACCAATCTTAGGGGTGTTTGCAGTTTCAGAGTTCAATCTATCTTTATAGAGACTGATAGATACCTACTCTATTATAGGTCGGAGAAGTCCAAGGTTGCGAAGAGGTCATCATAGGACTCAGCCCGACGGATTTGGGTAACAGACCCATCCTTATGCAAAAGGAGTTCAGCAGACCGGAGTTTACCATTGTAATTAAAGCCCATAGCATGACCGTGGGCACCAGCATCATGGATAACCAAAATATCGCCCATGTCGATTTTTGGTAATTCCCGTTGAATGGCGAACTTGTCGTTATTTTCGCAGAGAGAACCAGTTACATCGTAAACATGGTCCTTAGGGGCCGTTTCCTTACCCATTACAGTGATGTGGTGATAGGACCCATACATAGCTGGGCGCATGAGGTTAGCCATGCAAGCATCCAAGCCAATATAGTGACGGTAGATGTCTTTTTTATGGATAGCTCTCGTTACCAAGTAACCGAAAGGACCGGTTACCATACGGCCACATTCGAAGGCCAATTTAACATGTGGATAGTTGTTGGCAATCAAAATGCGGTCGTAGGCTTCTTTAACAGCAGCAGACAATACCTTAAAGTCGATAGGATCTTCTTCAGGACGGTAGGCTACCCCTACACCGCCACCTAGGTCGATGAACTCGATTTCAATCCCCACCTTTTCGCGGATTTCGAGGGCGAATTCAAAGCAGATTTCAGCGGTTTGCTTGTGGGCATTCACGTCGCGGTCATTAGAAGCCAACATAACGTGGAGGCCAAAGTGTTTAACCCCATGTTCCTTCATTTGCTTGTAGGCTTCCAAGGCTTGTTCGCGTGTCATGCCATACTTAGCTTCTGTAGGCAGGCCAATGATTTCATTCCCACCTGTTTTAAGGTCCCCTGGGTTGTAGCGCAAGCACATGGTATCAGGTAAGGACCCATGGTGTTCAAGCAAGTAGTCGATGTGGGTAATATCATCGAGGTTGATGATGGCACCCAATTCCAAGGCCTTCTTATACTCTACATACGGTGTGTCATTGGATGTAAACATGATATCATGACCCTTGATACCCACCTTTTCGCACAAAAGGAGCTCGGCCAAGGAGGAACAGTCAGCCCCTACCCCTAACTTTTGCAAAATACGCATGATGTAAGGGTTTGGTGTAGCTTTAACGGCAAAGTATTCCTTAAAGCCTTCGTTCCAGCTGAAAGCAGCCAAGAACTGACGCATATTTTCCAAGATTCCCTCTTCATCATAAATGTGGAAAGGGGTTGGATAGTCTTTAATAATCGTTTCAATTTGCTCTTTGGTAAAAGGCAATTTTTTCTCTTGCATGTAATACCTCTTTATACTATTTTTTAATTTTCTATAGAATTAACACTTAAATTATAGCTAAGCCTCCTAGGCTTAGTCAATATCATTCTTAGTAAGCCCCCTAATTGAGACTTAGGTTCTACACATAAAAAAAGGACCCCATCGGGGTCCTTCTTCTTCTATGCAATAGAACGTTTATTCACTAGAGCTTATTATTTACTAGAGCCTTTTATTCACTAGCGCTTTTTTTCCATCCTCTAAGGACGTCTACCTATCAGCTTACGCTTCGTGGGCCACTGCATCATAGCCTTGAGAGATATCCGCACGCAAGGTGGCCTTCAATTCCTTAAGGTGTTTTTCTTCCCATGCAGAGATTGGTTGGAAGTCTATGAATTCTTTGATTCCATCTACGCCAAGGCGGATTGGACGAGCAAAGAAATCCACATCCATATCAGGACTAGCAACATAGGCACATTCAGTTAATTCATCTCCCAATAGGCCTCTCACCAAAGACAGGGTGAACCAAGCGGCTGCTTGGGCCATGGATAAGGTCGCAGAACCAGATCCAGCCTTGGCTTCCACCACTTCTGTTCCTGCATTCTTAATGCGATCATTGAGACGTTCCATATCTTCTGTCTTCCAGTCAAAGAATTTAACATGGGACAAGAGAGGCAGGATAGTTGGGCCAGAGTGACCACCGATAACAGGTACATAGATATCGCTTGTCTTACGACCTACATGTTCTGCTACAAAAGTGTTAGTCCGACTAACATCTAATTCAGTGACACCAAATAGGCGCTTAGGATCATAGACGCCCATTCGTTTAAGGGTAGCCGCAGCTACTGGTACCAAGGAATTTACAGGGTTTGTTACAATGGCCACTAAGGCCTTAGGACAGGACCGACCTACCTCTTCGACTAAGCCCTTTATGACATCCGCATTGACAGCAAATAAGTCAGCCCGTGTCATCCCTGGTTTACGTGGTACACCGGCGAGGATAACAACTACATCAGCCCCTTCTAAGGCTTGTGGTAGCTGGTCTCCAATATAGCCCTTAACAGCTACCTCTGTAGGGATATGGCTCAAATCTACCGCTACCCCTAAGGTATTCTTGGTAATCCCATAGAGGGCCAATTGAGACCCCATAGGAAGCATAGTTTTCAAGAGGAGGCTCAAGGGTTGACCAATGCCTCCCGATGCACCTAAGACTGCAACTTTCATAAATCTATCCTCAATCATAACCTAATTACTTATTTAGAGTATCATTTTTTCTATAGTATGTCATTATCTTGTGACCAATTTCACTATGCCTATCGGCTATAGGCCTATTACTCAGCTTCTTCAATTAGGCCATTAATGGCGGAGTAGCTGTCGACTGTTACCATCGAAGTTGCTATAGACTACTAACGGCTGAATAGCATATACGCTACTATGATAAGAATAATAATGGCCGTCCGAATGAGACTTCGTTTGAGGAGTCGTTTGCGCATATCAGCCATGTCCTGACGGACCTCTTCCTTGGACATGATTTTTTCCCCATAGGCATTAAACCGTGCTTTCTCTTGCCCTTGATTCTGATGGCCTGTTTGTTCTTTGAGGTCTACTTGTCTCTCTTCCATGACTGATTCTCCTCTTCCTTATATTTTACTAAATAGTATCATTTTATCGTTTCAAAGAATACTCCTCTTAACCCCTTTATTATACAAAAAAGGACCCCGTCCATAAAGGACGGGGTCCCACTCTCCAGGGTAGCAAACTAAGGCTTGCCAAGAGATTGATTTTATGAGCTTTTACCAAAAGGCAGATTACATCATACCGCCCATGCCGCCCATTGGAGGCATAGCAGGTGCTGCTGCATTTTCTTCTACCTTATCAGCTACGATGGTTTCAGTAGTCAATACGAGGGAAGCGATAGAAGCCGCATTTTGAAGGGCAGAACGAGTAACCTTAGCTGGATCCACGATACCAGCAGATACCATGTCTTCATACTCTTCAGTCAAGGCATTAAAACCAATACCTTTATCAGTGTGTTTTACCTTTTCTACCACAACAGAACCTTCGAGGCCTGCGTTGTAAGCGATTTGACGAACAGGTTCTTCAATAGCACGTTTAACGAGGGTAACACCAGTTGCTACATCGCCTTGGGCATCGATAGAATCAAGCGCATCCATGATGTCGATGTAGGTTGTACCACCACCAGCAACGATACCTTCTTCTACCGCTGCACGGGTTGCATTCAAAGCATCTTCAATGCGGAGTTTTTTATCCTTCATTTCTACTTCGGTAGCAGCCCCTACTTCGATAACAGCAACGCCGCCAGAAAGTTTAGCCAAACGTTCTTGCAATTTTTCTTTATCAAAGTCAGATGTGGTTTCAGCCAATTGTGCACGGATTTGAGCCACTCGTTGTGCAATCATATCCTTAGAACCAGCACCATCGACGATAGTGGTTTCGTCTTTGGAGATACGAACTTGGCGAGCTGTACCCAAATCAGTGAGTTCTACGGAATCCAATTTACGACCCATATCTTCTGTGATGACAGTACCACCAGTCAAGATAGCGATATCTTCAAGCATAGCTTTACGGCGGTCACCGAAGCCAGGAGCCTTAACAGCTACGGCCTTGAAGGTACCACGCAAACGGTTTACAACGAGGGTTGCCAAGGCTTCGCCGTCCACATCTTCAGCGATGATGAGAAGTTCTTTACCAGTTTTAACAACCTTTTCAAGGGTTGGCAAGAGATCAGCAATAGCAGAAATCTTGCGGTCCGTAATGAGGATAGCTGGGTTATCAATAACAGATTCCATGCGGTCTGTATCAGTCACCATGTAAGGGGACAAGTAGCCACGGTCGAATTGCATACCTTCTACTACGTTAAGGCCAGTTTCCAAGGATTTGGATTCTTCAACGGTAATAACGCCGTCGTTACCAACTTTTTCCATAGCTTCTGCAATGAGGCCACCGATTTCTTCATCGCGGCAAGAAACGGTTGCTACTTGTGCAATTTCATTCTTACCGGATACTGGGATAGCCTTATTTTTGATTTCTTCTACCAAGCGGGATACAGCCAATTCAATGCCTTTTTTGAGGACCATTGGGTTAGCACCAGCGGCTACGTTGCGCATACCTTCTTGAATCATTGCTTGTGCCAAAAGGGTAGCTGTAGTTGTACCATCACCAGCTACGTCGTTGGTTTTAATAGATACTTCTTTTACCAATTGAGCACCCATGTTTTCGAATGGGTCGGACAATTCAATGTCACGTGCGATGGTTACGCCATCGTTAGTGATAGTAGGCGCACCGAATTTCTTATCCAATACAACATTGCGGCCTTTTGGTCCCAATGTTACTTTTACTGCATTTGCCAAAGCATCAACGCCACGACCAAGGGCACGGCGAGCTTCTTCGTTGAACAAAATTTCTTTTGCCATATGTATTACCTCTTTTCTCTTACATGTCTCCTAAAAATTAGTCGACGATAGCCAAGATATCACGTTCGTTTAAGATCATGTGGTCAACGCCGTCGATTTTAACTTCGTTGCCAGCGTATTTAGCAAACATAACCTTGTCGCCTACAGCGACTTCTACAGGTACCTTAGTACCATTATCTAAAATACGACCGGAACCAACTGCAACCACGACGCCTTCGGAAGATTTTTCCTTAGCTGTGTCTGGCAAGAAGATACCGGATTGTGTTTTTTCTTCTTTTTCTACAAGTTTAACAATTACTCGATCTGCTAAAGGTCTCATAATAGGTCACTCCTTTTTTTACTATTGGTATGTGGTCTCAGACCACCCTTTACAAGTACTATACTACCATAGTAAAAGTAAAAGTCAATAGGATAAAGTCAAAAAGTCAAAAATATTTTTAATAGTTTGTTAAACTCTAGACTAGCTATAGAAAAAAGCCCCGAAAGCCCTTCCTAAAGAAAGGACAATCAGAGCTTGTTCAACTCACTTATTTTTGGCCGCCTTAACAATCTGATGGGCTACCTGCCCTATTTTAATCTGTTTTTTCATGGCGTAAGACCGAATCCGCTCATAGGCCTCTGCCTCCGTAAGGGCGTAGGTCTTCCTAATAATATGCTTAGCCTCTTCAATAAACTTCTGTTCTTCTAGGTCATGGGTCAAAGCCTCAATCTGATCCAGGGCTCTTTCTTCCTCTTGAAAGCGTCCCATAGCCATGATCAAGGCAGGTATCAAGGCTTCTTCTCGAAGGGGCTTAATGAGGTAACCATAGACCCCAGATTCCTTAGCCTTATTGACCAAGTCCTCTTGGGAGTAAGCCGTTAAAAGGACTACCGGCGCTAACCGTTGATGAGCAATTTGGCGAGCCGCTTCGATACCATCTAATTCTGGCATCTTTACATCCATAAGGATAACATCTGGCTGGTATTCCTTAGCCAATGCAATAGCCTCCACCCCATTGGTTCCTTGGGCTAGAACCTGATGGCCAGCAGCTTCTAAAATATCCACTAAGTCCATGCGTATAAGGGACTCGTCGTCCACAACAATCAGGCGCATAGGTCCTCCTTTAACAGATGCTAATCCTTACTCATGGTAATTTGAATACGAACTCCTCCTTGTGGATTATTGGACAAGTCCAAGGTCCCCTTGAGCTCGTGGGTAACTAAGTTAGAAATAATTTGTAGGCCTAGGCGCTTTGATCTGCCTAGGTCAAAGTCCTGAGGAAAGCCCCTACCTGTATCCCTATAATCCAGACGAATTTGGTCAGGCCTGTCTTCCACAGTCAGGCTGATAAAAGCTTCCTCCTGGTCCTCCCTAAAGCCATGTTCTAAGCTATTGGTAATGAGCTCATTGATGATAAGGGACACATAGCCCGCCTTGTGAGAAGAGATGACCTCTTCATCCCCTTGGTAAATCAATTCCACCCTTTCTTGCTGATTCATAAGGCTAGACCGCAAGAGGCGGCCCAATTCATCAAAGATAGAACGAATAGAGATATAATCTTCATCGTAGTGAGATACGATATCGTGAACTAAGGCCATAGACTCGATGCGGGATATGGATTCCTGTAAGGCCTTACGCACTTCTGGAAGGTCAGACCGCCGAGCCTCCATACGTAGAAGACCGGCTACAGTTTGTAGATTGTTCTTAACGCGATGGTGGATTTCCTTGATGACAGAATTCTTAACTAAGAGGTCCTGTTGAACCTTGGCCTCTACAGTCATGTCCTTGAGGAAGAGGAAGTTACGCCCTTGGCCACGGCCATAGGAGAGAGGAATGACCGTTTGGCGGATAATCATATCCTGGTAAATTTCCTGGCATATATCAGCCTTATGGTTATCAATCAAAGCTTTTAAAAAGGATAGCTTCAGGGTCGACCCATAGATGGATGACCCCACTAGACGGCGGTCAAAGCCTAAGAGGTTAACCAGTCGGTTAGAGGCCTCATTGGCGTATAGGATAAGACCTGTATCATCAAAGATAATAACGCCATCCTGATAAGAAATGGGTTGATATACATCTTGCCCACTATCTTGGGCAACCATGATGAGTTGGTAAATGGATTCCGTTAAAATTCGATTGCGCTCGATTCGTCCCTTGTAGGATGGGCTATCAATTCGAGGGTTAGTAAAGGATAGGCCCCCTATGATTTTGCCCCCATTGTCCACAATAGGATAGACAATCATGTACTCATCCTTATCGTAATAGGTGGTTATATCTGCTAGGACCTGTCCTTCTGTAAAAAGGTCCTCCCACAGGGACATAGTCGAGGCCGGCCAAGCTTCGATCCGTCGCCCCTTGCGGCCATCCTTAATAGCCAAAAATCCAGTCTCTGCCTGCACAAAGATATGGATTTCCTGTTGGGATACGGATTCGGCAAAGACCAGAAAGTCCGACATAGTCAAAAGAAGGTTAATTTGAGGACGACTTAGGTCTGTTTGTTCTAAGAGGGTGTCTACTTCTTGATCCCGCTGATTTGTAACCATCCTAAATCCGCCCTCTTTTCTTTGCGCTTGAACCATGCTTACCCCTTCCACATATCAGTTCCAATAGGGAGACTTGGTTTAGCATTTAGACGAAGGCCTGAGAATTTACCAGCCTTAGCCATATAGTAGCCACGACAGCCAATCATAGCAGCATTATCAGTGGACAAGATCTTATCCGGCCCATAATAGGTGAAGCCTTCTTCTTTACACATCTGAGCCATAGCCTCTTGCAGGCCTGAATTAGCCGATACCCCACCAGCTATGGTAATTACATCCTGCCCATATTTCCTTGCAGCCTGGCGAGTTTTATCGACCAAAACCTCTACCACAGCACGTTGGAAGGAGGCCGCTAGGTCTGCATCATTGACTGCTAAGCCCTTCATTTTGGCTTCGTTGAGGTAGTTAAGGACAGCGGACTTAAGGCCTGAGAAGGAAAAATCATAGTTACCACTTTCATTTAGGGCCTTAGGAAAGTTCATAGCATGGGGATTCCCTTCCTTAGCGAGGCGGTCGATATGAGGTCCTCCTGGGTATGGATACCCCATGACGCGGGCAATTTTATCAAAGGCCTCACCGGCTGCATCATCTCGGGTTTGCCCTAAGATTTCAAAGCTTTCATAGTCTTTCACCAGGACAATCATGGTATGACCGCCAGATACAACCAAGCTCATGAAAGGTGGTTCCAGTTCAGGGTGAGCCAAAAAGTTAGCAAAGATATGGCCTTCCATATGATGAACACCCACTAAAGGAATCCCTGTGGCGAAGGAGAGACCCTTTGCAGCAGCAACCCCTACTAAGAGGGCGCCCACCAAACCAGGCCCATAGGTAACGGCAATATGGTCGATATCCCCTAGGGTCACATGAGCATCCTCTAAGGCCTGATCGATGACCGGCAAAATTTGTTCTATGTGATGACGAGAAGCCACTTCTGGCACAACACCCCCGAATTTACGGTGGATAGGCACTTGGCTTGAGATGACATTAGACACAACGGTCCGCCCATCTCGCAAGACCGCTGCGGATGTTTCGTCGCAGCTAGATTCTATGGCCAGGGTTAAGACAGACATGCTTCCTCCTAAAATCTATATGACAATAAATAGGCATCCTCTTTAGGATGGCTATAGAAATCCTTACGGGCCCCATCAATGGTGAAACCCAATTTTTTATAAAGCTGGATAGCTTTTTCATTCGATTGGCGAACTTCTAAGTAGATGACGGATATAGTAGAGCCCCTAAGATCCTCTAGGACATAGCTCAATAGTCCCTCGCCAATGCCCTGGCCCTGCCAGGTAGGAAATACAGCGATGTTGCTGATTTGCCCCTCATCCAAGACCCGGGCTAGGCCCATATAGGCCACCACAGCCCCCGAAGTAGTTTGTGCCACATAGTAGGACTTATGATCCGGGTCTTGCAGGTCTTCTCGCAGAGAGGCTTCTGACCAAGGGGTGGAAAAGCAGGCCAACTCAAGCCCCACTAAGGCATTCAAGTCGTTCATTGTTGCCCTTCGATAGGATATGTTGGTAATCATGATGACCTCCTATTTCACAAGCCGTTCTATTTAAATGCTACTAACCAATCTCTTTTAGTCCATTACTTTTGGGTAATTACTCTTCGTAGATTGCTTTTGTAAGATTACTTTATATCAAGCAACTTTACTTAACCGTTTCAACCACAGTGACTTGTGGATTTTGTGCCAGGGCCTCCGGATCATCCTTATGCTTATCTTCCCACATAACTTCTGCCTCAGACCGGCGAATGTAGTAAGGAATCATAGTCATTGGATCCGACGGCCTAAGGCCTCCATCAAAGTCTCGAGCGGCCAATAACATAGCGCCTGCGCGAGGGATAGAAGCCGTCGGTGGCGCTATCGTAAAGAGAGGGACACCCTCTAAAGAGCTAGTCCTATCAGCCACTAATTTTTGCACCCGCTTGATACCGTCACCTAAGAAGAGCGTTGCTTGTCCTTGGTTCTCTAATTCTTGCACTAGATCTGCTGCCGCTTTAACCATAGGATCTTGGATGCGAACCAATTGATTTCCTTTCCAACGGTAGCGAGCTTCATAGACGTTCTTTTTTTGTGCATCGATAAGGACCGAAATGAGGCGATCTGTATAAGGCACATTATAGGCTATGCCATCCATAGTCATAGCCCCATAGAGGGGAACCTTTAGGGCATAGGCCATGGCCTTAGCCGTTCCCATGCCGATTCGTAGGCCTGTAAAGGAACCAGGTCCTATGGCAACCACAATGCCTGTCAAATCGGATCTATCAACGTGAGCCTGGTTTAAGAGGAGCTCTATATGAGGAACCAGTTGTTCCGAATGGGTCAAGCCCGCCTGCATGGTGAGTTCCCCCAAGAGGGTGTCTCCTTCTAAGAGGGCTAGACTAGATACTAGGCTAGATGTTTCAATCCCCAACCACATAGGAACCTCCTATTGCAACTAATTCATCCTCTGATAAGCTAGAGGACTCGAGGCGAAAGGTGCGAGTCCTATCATCATTCTTATCAATATAAATCCAGACGGTTTCCTCTGGCATCTCTTCCAGAAACTTATCGGCCCACTCTACAAGAGCCATCTGGTCTTCTGTATATTCATAAAAGCCTATAGTATCCAGTTCTTCTGGATTTTCCAAACGGTAGAGGTCAAAATGGTACAGGCTTTTACGACCTACCGAGTAAGTATTCATAAGGGCGAAGGTTGGTGATGTCATCTCTTCCAACACTCCGAACCCAGCGCCTATTCCCTGGGACAAGTGGGTCTTACCGGCCCCCATATCACCTACCAAAGCCAGGCAGATAGGGTTTGGGGAGGCAGCCATAAAGGCCCCTATGCGCCGTCCTAAATTCTGGGTGTCTTCTACTGATTCAGTTCTATAGGTAACGTGAACGACCATCCTCTACCCCTCCTCTCTGTCTTGATCTGCCGCTGGATCTACAAAATGATCATAGCCCTTAGCAGCTAAGATAGTCATAGACCCATCTAGCTTGCGCATGGAAACCTGTGGATTCTCAGATTTATTATTAACGATTCCTATCAAGGTTACGCCAATCATTTCTTGAAGGGCCCCCATAGCGGCTTGGGGTGCTGTTCCCACCAATTGAAAATCCTCACCCCCATAAAGAGCATAGGATGAGGGATCTTTGCCGGAAATTTGGCACCACCTAGTAGTGTTGGCATTAATAGGTAAGAGCTTTTCATCAATCATGATATGGCAACCAGAAGCCTTGGCAATCTCATTGAGTTCTGAAGCGAGTCCATCAGAGATGTCATTGAGGCTGTGTGCGCCCAACTTCTGAAAGGCTTGGCCTAATTTGACCATAGGCTTAGGTTGGCGGTGACGATCTACCGCCATAGGATATTGATTTTCTAATTCAGGTTTTTCTTGAAGGACCTCAAGGCCAGTTTGAGCTAGGCCAAGGTCACCCGTTACAAAGACCACATCTTGAGGGCGGGCGCCAGACCGCAAAATAGCCTGCCCTTGGTCGACCTCACCTAGAATAGTAACAGTCAAAACCATAGGACCAGAGGTAGATACAGTATCGCCCCCTACTAGGTTGACATCAAAGCGAGAGGCACAGGCCATAAGGCCCTTATAAATATCCTTGAGAAGGTCTACATCAACATCCCCATTAGTAGCTAAGGATATAACCATATGGAGGGGCTTGCCACCCATGGCAGCGATGTCGGAAATGTTAGCGGCTGCTAAGCGGTAGCCTACATCATAGCCTTTCATATAATCCCAGGAGAAATGGACGCCTTCTACCATAGTATCGGTGGAAACCAATTGGTCTTTACCTAGGGCTTCCTTGAGAACGGCGCAGTCATCCCCTATACCGACCGCTACGCGGTCTGCTTTTACAAGGCCTTCCTTAGCAATGGATTGAATCCAATTAAATTCTCCTACCTGACCTAATTTCACGGGACCTACACCTCCTCTTACTAGGACTTACATACAGATAAATTATAGCACGGATAGGGTCTGTAAACATAAAAAAACTAGAGCCCCCTAATCCAGTGGATTAGGAGGCCCTAGTCCTATTAACAAGCTAGCCTATTATTTTTTAACCATAGATTTCATAAAGGTCAATGGTTCCGATAGGTCGTAGTTACCGATAAGGGACAATTTCTTGCCATTATTAGTAAACTTAACCTGTTTGATCGAATCATTATTTTTAATGAGTGTATTAACGATAACGGCCATTTGAAGTTCTATGGTGAGGTCCCCTCGCTTAGTATTGACGAAGGCATTATTTACGTCCACAGTCGCCGTGGAACCGTCAATCTTAACGGAGTTAACCTTCATATCCTTCTTAAAGATAGGATACTCTTGACCTTGATCTTGGGCCATAGCTGTTTGTAGCCAAGCCGCAGGGTCTTGTGCTTGGTCCGCATCCACCTTTACCGTCTTAAGAACGACACCAGAGGCATCGGATTTAGGGATGTAAATGGCGATGGATGCGCTTTCCGATTTAGCATCCTTATCAGCAGTCTTTTGTGCGCTTGTGCTGGCTTCAGCCTTAGCAGGACTGGTATTGGTTCCCGTTTGGGAATCACAACCGAAGGCTGCCATAGACATAAGACCCAAGAAGAGAAGCGCTGCTATACGGTTACGAGTCTTCATAGTAAGCTCCCCCTTATACGATTAGGCACCGAAGTAAGATGCGATGCCATTAGCAATACGTTGTGCAAAGTCTTGTTGGGTAGAGGATTGTGCCAGATTTGCTTCTTCACTTGGATTAGAAATGAAGCCCAATTCTACGAGGATGGCAGGCATGGAGGAATGGCGCAATACGTACAAGTTACCAGGTTGGATACCACGGTCCCCATTAAAGCCAGGTGTCGAGGCGATGCGATCTTGTACCTTTTGAGCTAATTTAGCATCATAGCCTGTCTTAGCATAATAGTAGGTTGCGATACCGCCTACAGAAGGATTATCAAAGGAGTTAATGTGGATGGATACGAAGGCATCGGCACCATTGTTGTTAGCCACGTTAACACGTGCCTGTAATTCATCTACACCGGATGCATTTGGTGCGTATACGTCTACGTCGGTAGTCCGAGTCATAACTACCTTAGCCCCCATGTTTTCAAGGTCAGCCTTAAGATATTTAGCAATTGGCAAGGTTATATTCTTTTCTTGGTGACCATTCATGCCGATAGCACCTGGATCAGAACCGCCATGACCTGGGTCGAGAGCTATTGTTTTACCCTTCAAACCGCCATTAGTTACATATGGCTTAGCAATTGGTTGTGGTTTGGTTGGCAAGGTAACTGGTGTAGGACCAGCGTTAGATTGGTTGCCGTGGTTCTTACCATAGTATGTAGTTTTAGGGGCAACGCCCTTCTTTTGTAGGTCTACTACAATGCGGTAAGGTTTTTTATTAACCGTATCCTTCTTGAGGGAGAATACCTTAACATCCTTAACGTCCATGGATTTTGGCGTGGAAATAACTACATTGGTATTTCTATTTTGCTGAACCAACTGCGCTTTAGAAGCGATGGATTGGTCCATAGAAATAGTTCGGTTCACATTGCCGATCCGCGTGTTTTCCAAGGTTACCGTAGTCGTTTTACCATCTTTTGAAATGGCTGCTTTGGCCTTAACTGGGCTGGTCAAATCCATAACCATACGAACGTATGGCGTAGGCGCATCATTACGCGTTACCCAGCGAATGTTTTCTAATTCTGCTGCGTTAGCAGAAGAGGTCAAGATAGGCAGCAGGCACATAACTGCCATCAAGAATCCAAACAGTTTACGCAAAACTTCTCACTCCTAACATTTTATAACTGTATGTCTATTGTACTTTCAAACACGTCACTACTAGTCTACAGTACTTACATGAAGGACCATGAAAGTTTTACACCTACTCAAACTAGCACTCTATTATACCATAGTTTTCTATTTTTCTTTTGAAATCTGCCAAGATTGGCCGTCTGTATCGACCTGAATCCAGCCATTTCTGTCCGTAATATATACCGGTATATTTTCCTTGCTTAATCGATCTAGGGTCTCCTGCCCAGGATGACCATAGGAATTTCCTAGCCCACAGGAGATAAAGGCCGCCTCCGGATTAACAGACCGGATGAATTTAGACGAAGTCGAGTACTTGGACCCATGGTGGGCTACCTTGAGAATGCGCGAAAAGAGTTTTGAGTTATCAGCCTGTATAAGCTGTGCCTCCTCCTCTTTCTCCATATCGCCTGTAAAGAGCATGGAGAACTTACCAAAGGTCAACTTGCCCACGATAGAGTAGTTATTGAGATCTTTAGACTTTTGGGCATCGGTCTTTGTGTTGTCTGGGAAGGGGGCCAAAACGGTAAAGATAGCGCCGTTACCAAAGTCTATACTATCGCCTCTTTGCAAGACGGTATGCTTGATGCCCTTATCCTTGATGACCTGGCTATAGTTTTTAAAGAGCCTATTTTGTACCACAATGCCATCATCATAAATTTCATCCACCGGCATAGCCTTGGCAATCGCTACAAAGCCACCCAAATGGTCGGCATGAGGATGGGTGATAATAACCCGCTTAAGGTGGCTCACCCCTTCTTGTTTAAGCTGGGCCACAATAGCCTCCCGGTGGTCTACATCGCCCGTATCAATCATGGAGTACTCATCACCCACCTTGATGAGGATAGCATCACCCTGGCCTATATCCAGCATCCTAACGAACAGCTTACCTTGAGCTTCCTTATCTCCGTATTGGTTTTCTTGGCTCGTCGCCTGGTCTATCGTCTGCCCTAAGGTCTGGGCTTTTTGGCCCACTGATTGGGCCCCACAGCCCGTCATGGTAAAGAGGGCCATGAGGACCACAAGTATTAGGGCAAAGTATTTCTTATATATATGCATGAGCATCCTTCACTTTCCATGCCCTCTGGCTAATCTTGATCCGCTAACAGATTGGTAACTACATGGCCTACTTCCCTAGCTACATCAGAAGCAGTGTAGCCCCAAATCGTATCCTTAGCCAAGTTATCAGCGGCCGCACTATGAAGGTAAACACCTATAAGGGCTGCTAGCTTGGATGGGTAGCCTTGGGCAATATAAGAAGCTATGATACCGCTTAAGGTATCCCCCATGCCGCCAGACCCCATGCCTGGATTACCAATAGGGTTGATAAAAATCTCCCCATCAGGGGTTGCCACAACAGACGGAATCCCCTTGATTACCCAGGTAGCACCAGAGCGCTTAGCTAGGTCTAAGCCTACATCCATATACGTGTCCAAGACTTGTTTGGTGGAAAGTCCTGTAATATGGGCTAATTCACCAATGTGAGGAGTACATACGGCCCCAGCCAAGTAACCTCCATTGATAAGTTCATCTAAATCTTGCGCATAAAAGGCATCCGCATCGACTACCAAGGAGCTTTTAGCCCCCTTAATAGCATTCTGTACCATACGGCTAGCCTCTTGGGTCCTCCCTAGGCCTGGCCCTATGGCTATGGCGTCCTTATCCGCAAGTAAATCACGTAAGCGTTCTCCTATAGCATCGTAGGCTGCATCATCTTGGTAAGAGGCGGTCATCACCTCAGGAATAATGCTATTCCTAAGGCCAGCCAAGGCCACTTGGGCCGTGATAACAGTAGTCTTACCAGCCCCGCTATACACTGCAGCATTGGCGGCCAAAGCAGGGGCTCCCGGCATATCCTTAGAGCCACCTAAAACGGCTACATGTCCATTAACCCCCTTATGAGCTAAAGGGGACCGTTCCTGTAGGAGGCCTGCGATGAACTCACGGTCCAATAGATAGGCTCTAGGAGCATCATTAAATAGGCCCGGAATAGCCTCCCAAGGAAGGCCTAAAGGCAAGACTTCTACCTGTCCACAATGGGTCCGACCTGGATAGAGCCATTGCCCTATCTTAGAGGCCGCAAAGGTAATCGTACCCGTATAAGTAGGCGTCGCTTCATCCACTTGGCCAGTTAAGGCATTGAGACCTGCTGGTAGGTCGATGGCCCAGAGGGCACAAGCATGAGCCCTAGCAAAGGCATTCATGGTATAGAGAATATCCCGCATAGGTTCACGCAATTCCCCCTTTAGGCCTGTCCCAATGAGGCCTTCTACCACATGAGAGTACTGGGTCCAATCAAGACCATCTAGGGATTCAACTTGGTCTATCCCCATGGTCTCAACCATGGCCCACTGCTTTTTAAATAGGTCAGACGCCTTATCCCTGTCGCCGTATATATAGATGACAGGATGAATACCCCTTTCTAATAAATGGCGAGCCGCCACGAGGCCATCTGCCCCATTGTTACCTACGCCAAGAACGAAAAGGACCACTTCAGCCTGGTCTTCAACCAAGACATCGGCAATCCCCCGCCCGGCATTTTCCATGAGTAGGTCTAAGGAGATAGAAAAAGACTCTGAACAATGCCCATCAATGAATTGGGCTTGGTCCGGATAGAGTACAGGAATGGGTTTATTTGAATACATAGAAACCTCTAATCTAAAATAACTTGGCACAGGGCTAAGGAATCAGTATGAGTAATGGAAATAGACATATGTCTTAAACCCTTTTCCTCCATATAAGATTTGAAAGGACCAGAAATGGATAATACAGGGGCGCCTAACTCATCATGGCCCACTTCTATATCCTGCCAGGATCCATAGCGAAAGCCCGTGCCTAAGGCCTTAACAAATGCCTCCTTGGCAGCATACATACCCGCATAGGACTGGAATTTATTTTTCTTTCTAGACTCGCAATATTCAATCTCTGCCGGCCTATAGACGCGGTCCCGAAAACCCGGTCCCGCTAGAGCCTTTTCTATGCGAGCGATTTCAACCATGTCGATACCAAGATACATAGGTCCTCCTTATCTACTTACCGTTTTATTATACTGCCTTAGGGCATAAAACTAAATGGACCTTTCTTAGTCCCTTGCTACAATAGTTACACATACTGCACATACTATGTAATATAAATTTTCGTTAATTAAGCAGTACATAGAAAAAAGCCCAGTTCACAGGAACTGGGCTTACATCTGGTGCCGGAGGTGGGACTTGAACCCACACGATGTTACTCGCTTGATTTTGAGTCAAGTGCGTCTGCCATTCCGCCACTCCGGCATATTCGGAACACTATGTATATTATCAGAAAGGGCTAGGAGTGTCAAGTTCTATACGCAAAAGGACTAGCCTCATCTGAGACTAGTCCGTATCGTATGTGCAAGGATTAGCACCACCGCTAATCGATTACACCCCTTATTCAACTGTAATAGTTACACCTACAGAAGTAGGTCTTGGGTTACCATCAGAATCCAAGGCTGGCAAGAATGTCCATTCCCAGGCAGCAGATTCAATAGCCGCATCAGCCTTAGCATTCCCAGAGGAGCCATCAAGACTAACACCGGATACATTACCATTTTCATCAATGGAAATATCCACATGGGCTGAGTAAGGGCCCTTTTCTCCTGCCGCAAATTGATAGGATGGTTTGGCGCGGTACGTAGCGCGTGGACCTCGGGACTTATCTTCTTTAGGCTCAGGTCCCGGACCTGGATCTGGACTAGGATTTAGTCCAGGTCCCGGCGTTGGACTAGGATTAGCGCTTGGGTTACCCGGCGTTCCTGGCGTTGCTGTTGGGCTCGGTGTTGGGCTAGGACTCTGTTGTTGTAGGACATCATCCACAGCTACCCCATTCTTAATCTGTTGGATTTGCTCTGGAGTAGGGGCTGGTGGAATATCCACCTTTTCCTGCTTAGGAGCCGAAATTTGTGGTGCCCCACCAGATGGTGCATCCGCTACCAGTTCAATTTCCACAGGTTCTGGCTTAGCATCTGGTTCAGGAGCCGCATAATTGATATAAAGGGCCCCACCAACCAAGAGAAGGCCGTTAATGATAATCGAAGCCCCAAAAGACGATTTCCACTTAGACATAGAAACCCTCCTTTACTTGCTTTCAGTAGCGATGGCAATCTTAGTGATGTTCAATTGCTTCAACGTATCCAGAACCTTAACGAATTGACCATATTGAGCAGCTGTATCAGCCCGTAATACAACGGTCATATCCTGTCCCTTGGCCTGTTCCAATTGCATGTATTGAATCATGCCATTGATATCCATACGCTTATCATTTACGTAAATGGACCCATCGCTAGTAACCGTAATAGGCACCTTCTTTTGGATATCCACCTTAGCGGTTTGGGCTGCCGGCAAGTTAACCGGTACGGATTTTTGGACCACCATGGATAGCATGCTCATCATAAAGAAGACAAGCAAGAAGAAGATGATATCGATCATAGGGATAATCATGAGTTTGGGCTTATTAGTAGTCCGTAAATTCCTAAGCTGCATTATTGTCACCTACCAATGCGGTCATATACACAGCACCTACTTCTTCCATTTGCGATACCAAATTGTCTTCCCGTTGTACGAGGTAAGCGTGAATAACGAGGGCGATGATGGCTACGCAAAGACCTGTTGCCGTTGCCACAAGGGCTTCCCCTACACCACCGGTGATGGCAAATGGTTCACCATTAGAAACGGACAAAACAGAGAAGGATCCAATCATACCGGTTACAGTCCCTAAAAGACCCAAAAGAGGAGCTAAGGTAACGATGGTTTCCAAGTAGTTCAAGTGAGCCCGCAAACGTGCTGCAATCGCACCAGCAGCCCCTTGCAAGGCTTGGGTTTGTTTGTCGATATCATGGTTTTGTGCAGCCGCTGTGTCTACCAACTCTGCTGCCACCCCACCATCTTCTTGGCACACTTGGCGAAGCTCTGCCCACTTACCTTGAGGTACTAGCTGAGCTACGCTTTCCTTCAATGTCTCCATATTAGATTTGGCTGCATTATACATGCGCACTCGTTCAATCAAAATTGCAATGGCAATGATAGAGCAAATCAATAAAGGGTACATAACCAAACCACCCTTTATAAATAATCTACCTGCATCCATGATGAAATCCATAATAAACTCCTATTCTAAAGTAATTACTTGAATTATTATCCATCCATATAATATTAATAATAATTCCCAATCAGAATGTATTAATGATAATATAAATCACTTAGCTTGGTCAATAGATTTATACAAGCTTAGAAGTTATGTGTTACGCCAGCTACAAAGTGACGTTCTGGCATAGCATAAGCACCTAATGTAGTACTAGCATAGGATTCATAATGTTCATTAGTTAAATTATAGCCTTTTAGGTAAACCTTAGTAGATGGAGTCCATTGGTAGTTGAGGTTCATATCTAATGTTACATAGCGAGAACCTGTAAATTGTTGTTGACTACGCCCTGTTACATAGCGGAGATCTAAGCTTGCATCCCATTTGTTCTTGCTATAATCAATCCCCAAACTATACCCATTAGGCCGTGTATTAGTTGTGTCGGTCAAATAGGAAGAAGTGGCATTTTTAGTTTGCACCTTAGAAAATTCATAGCCGGCCCGCAACCGCCAAGCCTCGTTGATCTTATAGTTAGCATTCAAGGTAATACCATTTCGTTTTTCCCGATTTGCATTCACATAAGTCCCTGGCAATCCCGCTACTGGATTAGACTGCCACTTAAGGGCATTCTTTAATCGGGATTGATAAGCACTAGCGGATAGGTTCAATTTATCATTAATCTTACTATCTACACCCAGCGTTACTGTTTGGGATGTTTCTTGTTCCAAATTCGGATTCCCAATCCAGAATGGTGTATCAGCATATCGCATTTTAAGCGTTGGGTTATTAACCGCTTGGCCCCAAGATACATAAGCACGGGTATCGTTACTAATCCGTTTATTTAGGCCTACATGAGATGTCCAGTTACCGCCAAAATCAGAATGATGTTCATAGCGGCCACCTAAATTCATTGACCAACCGTCTCCCAAGGTCCAATTATCCTCTGCGAATAAGGCCTTGGTAGTAGCCTTGGCATCCATGGTGGCCCCGCCATTTTCCTCCCACAACTTTTGTTCTTCCCAGGAGACGCCCCCTACAAGGTTATGGTTTTTAAGAGTCCAATTCTTCTGGCCTTCAAAACTTAAACCTTTTAAATTATGACTATAGCTAGAGCCAAATGGAGCATTAGTCTTATCCTGTACACGGCCCAACCGAACAAAGGTCCCATCGCCCTTATTCTTTTGATTAAAGGTATAGGTAAGGCCCATATCCGTAACGGTTGAGTCATATATACGTCCAGGGTACATAACGATTCCCGTTAGTGGATTGCGTAGGGATAGACCACCGCCATTTTTACTGCGATTACGGGCAAAGTCAAAGCTTGCTCTATCATTACCAAAGTAATGGTCATAGCGTAGGGTTGCTCCCTCTTGGTTGATCTTAGAATCAGGGAAGACATGACTATTCCCATTCACGTCCTTATAGTGATAATTACCGCGTTTTTCCTTGGAATACGTAATCATATAGCGATTATTCTCATTCCCACCAGAATTACTAATAGCCGCTCGACGATGGTTCCAAGACCCGTATTCCCCTGTTACCGATGTTCTACTTTCAGGGCCTGGTGCTTTAGTAATGATATTAATAACGCCGGCCGATGCTTTTTCACCATACAAGGATGAATTAGGTCCCCGTACAATTTCAATATGGTCTACATTATCCATGGAGATGTTGCCTAAGTCAGTTGCATTAGTAGCACCGGATACGGTTAAGTGATCAAAGTTTTGCTTACGTCCATTAACCAAGACCAATACCCGACTATCACCATTCAACACGGCATAGGATACGCCATTTTTATCGACTACATCTACATTGGCGGATTTCAAGGCCTGGGAAACATTGCTAAAATTCCCCTTCTCAATAGCTTCATTATTGATGACCGTAACATTAGCTGCTACATCCTTCACATCAGCCTTAACCCGCGTGCCGGTTACGATAAAATCATCTAACTGGTATTCTGCAGCATAAGCAGAAGGAGTCATAGATAGGGCTAAAG
>CAKPUJ010000013.1:0-36787 GCA_934191645.1 uncultured Veillonella sp.
CACAAATAGGTGTATCCATATTATTGCTCCATCATACGATAGGCCATAGCTTCTGCTATATGGGCCTTTTCAATACATTCACAGGCACCTAAATCAGCTATGGTCCTAGCCACTTTCAAAAGGCGGTCATAGGCCCTGGCCGATAGATGGTAACGATTAAATAGACAGGTAACTAGATCCTTGGCTTCTCGATCCATAGAACAGGCCTGGATTACTTCCTTATGTCCCATATGCCCATTACAATAATTTAGAGGAAGGGAAAGGTTCTGAAAGCGTTCTTTTTGAAGGGCTCTAGCACGTAAGACTCGTTGCAACATGGCCTCCGACGAATACATTTCATCCTCCCTATGAGACCCTTCTAATTCTTCTAAGCTAGGCCGTTTCACATAGACCTGTAAATCAATTCGATCTAAGATAGGGCCAGATAACCTCTGACTATAGCGATTAATCATACTAGAACTACAGGTACAGGTTTTGTCTGGATCCCCATAATAGCCGCAGGGACAAGGATTAGCTGCCATGACCAAGATAGACTGAGCAGGAAAATCATAGGTCCCCTGCCCCTTTACTAGGTGAATAAATCCCTTTTCCAGAGGTTGCCTTAAGGCCTCAATAGCAGCCCTAGAAAATTCTGGAACCTCATCTAAAAACAAGATGCCCCCATGGGCTAGGGTCAATTCTCCAGGCCTTAGAGGTAGGCCCCCTCCTAGGAGGCCTACCAGGGTAGACGTGTGATGTGGGGCCCTAAAGGGTCTTTCCATCATTAATTGTCCATCCGCCAGAAGACCTGCAATATTGTGGATTTTAGACAAGTTTAAAACTTCATCCAAGCCTAAAGGAGGTAAGATAGATGGTAGACGACTGGCCAACATAGTTTTACCCCCACCGGGAGGCCCCTTGAGAAGAACATGATGAAAGCCCGCTGCTGCAATTTCCATGGCCCGCTTGCCTTCAATTTGCCCTCGAACCTCCTTATAATTAGCCCCCGCAGGGGATAGATTTATATGAGGTTTACTAAGGACTCGAGCCTCCTGACCAGACTCTAGTAAGCCTACGAGACTCGCTAAGTTCGACTCCGAATAAACTCTTAGGCCCTGACATATGGCTGCTTCTTCTGCATTAGGAGGGCTCGTAACTAAGATATCCTTAGATGCTGCTAGGCTGGCCAGGGCCATACCTATGGTCCCTCTTACAGCCTTAATAGATCCATCTAAGGACAACTCACCAGAGAATAAAGCTCTATTTACTAACAAGCTTTCTTGTTCTTTCGTGAGTTTAAGCTGGCCTGTAGCTAGGAGAATAGCAATGGCTATAGGTAAATCTAAAGAGGCCCCCTCCTTACGCAGGTCAGCAGGTGCTAAGTTAACTACTATGCGCCGTAGAGGAAAGAAAAAACCAGAATTGGACAGGGCTGCTCTCACCCGTTCACGAGCTTCCTTGATAGAAACTGCAGGTAAGCCCACTATATCAAAGGCAGGTAATCCCTGGCTGATATCCACTTCAACAGCCACGAGGCGCCCATCTAATCCATCGATAGTAGCACCCCATACTTGTGCATACATAGACCCTCCTAAAAACAGCCTTCCATGTGAGATAGCGATACATCATGCGGACCTACTTTATAGATTTCTACCACATCAAAAGATAGGTCATAATCCTTAAAATAAGCTTGCCCTTGGTCCTGTAAAAATAGTTGAGCCGCTCGTTTAATGTGCTTTTGCTTACGATAGTCTACGGCCTCACAAGGGCGACCATAAGTCATCGAAGTCCTAGTTTTTACCTCTATAAAATGGAGGGCCCGCATGTAGGAAGCGACTACATCTAACTCGCCTAGAGGTGTCCTATAATTCAAAGCTATGATTCTGTACCCTAAGTGAGTCAAATAACGAACAGCCTGTTCCTCACCCCAGGCCCCTAATTCCTGATTATTCATAAGCATCTCCTTATCTTTTTCACCTATACGCTTTGTCTATATGTTTAGCCTAGTCCTTAAGACAGGTCAGTAAAAGACCTAAGCTTGCACCATTGTTGTTAGGATTACCCTATTAGTGTTAAGATAGCAAACCTTGGAATAAATCAATCACTACTAGTAATATGAAGGTAAGAATAGAAAAAGAGCCCCCTACCTAATACAAGGTAGGGGGCTCTTCTTAATCTTCTAGTCCCTTAACTATGGATTTAATGGGTTCAAAGGACCGCCTATGAAGGGGGGTGATTCCTTGATTAATCAAAGCCTCTTTATGAAGTTCCGTATAATAGCCCTTGTGTATAGCAAAACCAAAGCCTGGATACTCCTTATCCATTTCTTTCATATATCGGTCTCGAGTTACCTTAGCAATGATGGAGGCCGCTGCAATATTAGCAGACTTGGCATCGCCCTTAACAAGGGATTCAACAGGGCAGGCTAAGTCTGGTAATTTCATAGCATCTACCATGACTGCTTCAGCTGGTACTGATAGGGTGCGAACCGCCTCGTACATAGCCTGGCGGGTAGCCTCATAAATATTAAGGTCATCAATCTTATGTCGATCATAGGAAACGCATGATACAGCTAGGGCAAGATTCATAATTTGATCATAGAGTTCTTCCCGCTTCTTTTCAGATAGTTTTTTAGAGTCGTTAAGACCAGGAATAAAGGTGTAAGGAGGCAAAATAACAGCGGCTACTGTCACAGGGCCAGCAATGGGTCCTCGACCGACCTCATCTACGCCAGCCACCTGCATTATCCCCTGCCTATAATAGATGCCTTCGTAATCATACATAGCATGAATTCGTTCATACTCTTGGCGCATCTTTTCCTGTCTTTTATCGTAGGAGGCCACTAATTTTTGAACAGAGGTCCTTTCATCTTGACGAATATAGGTCAAAATATCCTGGTCTACCACCTCTTGTCCCAAGAGTACCTTTATATCTCCTACCTTTAATTTCTTTACGTCTTCAGGCAATAGGTTCATATCCTCGCTAGTAGGACTATTTACTTTCGGTAACATTGTCTTCCTCCACTAGATAGGGTTCTTCATCCACCTTATCAAAGGATAGCAATCCCCACTTGCCATTACGGTAATCAGCTAAGACGATACGACGGGCCTTATCTAGGTCTACATGACCACCCTTAACAAGGCACCCCCGTCGACGACCAATAGCTTCTAAGGCCACCATAGGATCTGTCATTTCCTCTTCTTGTAACTTAAATCGATCTACTAAGACATCAGGATGTTTTTCTAGCATATAGGAAAGAAGATGGCCCATAACCGTTTCCGAGTCGTAAACATCGTCAGAAATAGACCCCGTAATAGCTAAGCGCATGGCTGCCCGTTGGTCCTCTAATTTAGGCCAGAGGATGCCTGGTGTATCCAGTAGTTCCAAAGACTTGCCAATCCGCACCCATTGTTGACCCCGTGTATGACCTGCCTTATCAGCAGTCCTTGTAGCAGCAGTACCTGCCAATTTATTGATCAAGGTTGACTTACCTACATTAGGGATCCCTAAAATAATAGTTCGTACAGACCGGGTCCGAATTCCTTTAGCCACCCACTTATCAATAATGGGTTTAGCCAAATTTTGAACGGCTGTAATCAATTGTTTTTGACCACGACCGGATATAGAGTCCATCATAACAACAGTTTTCCCTTGTTCCCTAAAATGGTTAACCCATTCCTTAGTCTCCTTAGGGTCTGCCAGGTCTGTTTTATTTAGAATGACTACATGGGGCTTGTTACCTGCCAGCTCAGAGATAACTGGATTAGATGAAGAGTTAGGAATCCGTGCATCCAATAGTTCGATGACTACGTCTACCTTCTTAATATGCTCTTGAATCATGCGGGTCGCCTTGGCCATATGGCCAGGGAACCAGTGTACAATTGGTGAATCGCCCATCTCTATCCTTTCTTAGGTCCTAATGAGAACTAGGACTTAATATGCAAGTACAAGCTTATGTGAACAAATAATATTCAATAGAAATATATACGCAGTAATGAGCTTAGTAATTAATGCTTTAGCTTTATTATCTCATCTCTTGCTTCTATAGGCAAAAATAAAAGGCTGCTCGAAAGCAGCCTTTTATCAGGATTAGCGTTTTTCGCGAATACGAGCAGCTTTACCTGTGAGGTTACGCAAGTAGTACAATTTAGCACGACGAACGATACCACGACGCAAGAGGTCGATTTTTTCAAGACGTGGGGAATGTACAGGGAAAGTACGTTCTACACCAACACCGGAAGCGATACGGCGAACTGTGAAAGTTTCGCGGATGCCGCCACCTTGGCGTTTGATAACCAAGCCTTCGAACATTTGGATACGTTCACGGGAACCTTCGACAACTTTTACGTGTACACGTACAGTGTCGCCGGCACGGAAGTCAGGAATGTCAGAACGAAGTTGTTCTTGTTCGAGTACGTTAATAATGTTCATATTTCCTCCTAATTGCGACGTTCATAACTCACACCTTATGAGCAGCGGACCGCCCCCAATAACGTTAGTATTATATCAGAAGTAAAGCTCTGACAACAAGTCTTTTTTCTATTAAATTGTTATTTTCTATGAATCTAATAACTATATTGTTCTATATCATAGGTAGCTGATGAAGGCTTAGAAAGCTCTATTGGCCAATTCTTTCAAAAGTAGGACTAGAGCTTATCTTATACAAAGGCAAGAAGCCAAAGCCTAAGAACTTATCTTATTTTAAAGCGGATACATCACCGATGGCATACATCACTTCATAGGCAAGGCGTACCAATTGAAGACGGTTGTTCTTAATGTCTTCGTCCTTATCCATAATCATAACATCATCAAAGAATTTGTTAATGGCAGGAACAAGGGTTTGTGGAAGTGCTACCACTTTAGTATAATCACGATTATTCCAAGCCTCTTGCGACTCATTATAAGCCGTGAGAGCAGCTTTATAGAGGGCCTTACCCGCTTCTTCCTTGAGGAGGGATTCATCCACCTTGGTGTAGTCCAAATCCTTAACCAAGTTATAAATCCGCGTATAGGCCTGTACCAATTCTTCGTTTTGATCGATTCGGTTATCCATAAGGGCTGTAACCAAGCCTTCTGCATCAGCCACGGTGGCAGACTCATTGGACAAGACTAGATCAATCACATCATGTGGAATATGACGGTCCAAGAAGATATTTTTCAAACGCAAGATAAAGAAATCTCGAACCTGCTTAACCAATTTGTCTTGCTTATCTTCCGGAACATGCAATAATTGAGCTGCCTTCTTAGCCAAATCTACCATGGAAATATCCCAATTAGAGCTTAGAAGGATATTTAAGATACCGATAGTTTGACGACGTAAGGCATAAGGGTCTTGAGAACCTGTTGGGATCAAGCCCCGAGAGAATGTAGCTACGATATTATCTACCTTATCAATGATAGACAAAACCTTACCCGCTTCTGTTTCTGGCAAGATATCACCTGCAAAACGTGGCAAGTATTGTTCAAAAATTGCTTCAGCTACTTCAGGAGATTCTCCATCCAACAAGGCATATTGTTTCCCCATTTCACCTTGCAATTCGGTAAATTCAGTAACCATCCCTGTTGTTAGGTCTGTCTTAGCCAATTCAGTAGCACGTTCCAAGGCCACTTGAGCATCTTCGTGAAGTTCTACTTGGTCTGCAAAGAATTTTCCTAATTCCAAGAGGCGAGCGGTCTTATCGGCCAAGTTACCCAATCCTTCTTGGAATACGATTTTCTTCAAGCCTTCTTGGCGATCCACCAAAGATTTCTTTCGGTCTTCTTTGAAGAAGAACTTAGCATCATCCAAACGCGCACGAAGGACCCGTTCATTACCATGCCGTACTACTTCTATGGACTTTTCATCCCCATTTCGAACAGTGAGGAACATATTGAGAAGCTTTCCTTCCTTGTCCACCATTGGGAAGTAGCGTTGGTGGTCCTTCATAGGTGTCACGATAGCAGCATCAGGCAATTCAAGATAGGATGCATCGAATTGCCCACATAGGGCTGTTGGCCATTCTACGAGGAAGGTTATTTCGTCCAAGAGGTCATCATCCCACAAGATAGTGGCACCCTTCTCATCGGCAATGGCTTGCAATTGGTCTTTAATCACTTGGCGACGTTTGTTTTGGTCTACCATAACAAAGTTTGCTTCCATGGCATCCATATACTCATTGGCATGATTAATGGTGATGGATTCTTGACCCAAGAATCGATGGCCACGGGATTCTTTACCAGATTTAACTGTAGCAAATTCTACAGGAATAACTTGGTCATCTAAAAGAGCAACCATCCAGCGAAGAGGGCGAACAAATTTATCATCCAAGTTAGCCCAGTGCATAGATTTCCCAAAAGAGAGACCCGTAATAAAGGACGGCAAGGTCGCTTTCAATACATCTTCTGCCTGCAAACCTTTTGTAGTGGTAGTGGCATAGATATAACCATCCTTAGTCACCAAATCCCCTACATCGAGCCCTTTGCCCTTAGCAAAGCCAATAGCGGCCTTAGTTGGATTTCCGTCCTTATCAAAGGCGATTTGAACAGAAGGACCCTTGTGCTCTTCTGTCACATCGTCAGCTTGGTCTTGAAGGTCAGATACTAAGAGAGTTAAACGACGAGGTGTCCCCATTGTGTCAATAGACCCATAGGAGAGATGTGCTTCCTTGAAGGCCTTAGCAGCAAGATCCTTCAATTGGCGCAAAATGCTAGGCATAAAGCCTGCAGGGATTTCTTCTGTACCAATTTCGAATACAAAATTCTTTGCCATCTTAGTTATCTCCTTTCAACAATGGGAACCCTAATTCTTCTCGTTTTTCTAAGTAAGCCTTAGCGCAAATGCGGGCCAAAGCACGGACACGACCGATAAAGGCAGTCCGTTCAGAAATGGAAATAGCACCACGGGAATCCAATAAGTTAAATGTATGAGAGCACTTCAATACATAGTCATAGGCTGGCAATACATAACCTGCAGCGCAGACCCGTTTAGCTTCTTTTTCATACATATCAAAGAGGGTAAAGAGCATGTCTGTATCAGCGATTTCAAAGTTATAGGCGGATTGTTCCACTTCGTTGGCATGCCATACATCACCGTAGGTAATCTTGTCATTCCACTTGAGGTCATATACGTTTTCAACCCCTTGGATGTACATAGCCAAGCGTTCTAGACCATAGGTGATTTCAACGGAAACAGGCTTACAGTCAATAGAACCTACTTGTTGGAAGTAGGTAAATTGGGTCACTTCCATACCATCGAGCCACACTTCCCAGCCTAGGCCCCAAGCCCCCAAGGTAGGAGATTCCCAGTTATCTTCTACAAAGCGGATATCGTGATCAGCTGCATGAATACCCAGGGTTGCCAAGGATTGTAAATATAGTTCTTGGATATTATCTGGAGATGGTTTCACGATAACCTGGAACTGATGATGTTGGAAAAGACGGTTTGGATTATCCCCATAACGGCCATCCGCAGGACGGCGGGATGGTTCCACGTAGCACACAGCCCATGGTTCTGGACCAATGGCATGTAAGAAAGTAGCAGGGTTCATCGTACCTGCACCCTTTTCAACATCATAAGGGTTAACAACAATACACCCTTGTTGACTCCAGAATTTTTGAAGGTTAAAGATGATCTCTTGGAATGTCATGATATCCTCCGACTCATTCGACTCTTAAAAACAAAAAGCCCCTGTAACGATCTATCGTTACAGGGACGAGCTTACCCGCGGTTCCACCCTATTTGGTCTAGGACCCTCTTTTGGCATTTGTGGGATTTTACTAACCATATGGCGTTCCTTCCCTTGCTCCCCGGCGCCTTCCATTTCTTCTGTAGGCTCACACTATCCCTACTCGCTCCTTGTGAAACGTACTCTTCCGAGTCATTGCAATGTATAGACTTATTATAGTTTTTGCACCCTATTTAGTCAACTATAGGCATTTATTGTGGAACTATTAAATGCTATACTTGTGTCAAGATAGTCAGGTGAACTAGGGTCATCACTAAGGTGGTGATACTATGAGCGTCTATGAGGCACTATCACTTATGATAGGATTCGGAGCACTTATAGTCATGATTCTGAAATAGAAAAATGACCTAGTTTAGGAAGTAACTAGGCCATTTTCTGATATACTTTATATTCCAAGATGAGCCTAGTGGAACCAGCACCTGGCTATCTCTTTGTTTACACATTATACCATATAAATGATAACTTGTGAAAAGTCAATTCGCGCCTTAGGCGCTTTTTTTATATGTAACAATGCATATCAGTCTAGAAGATCTGTAAAAAGTCTAGAAGATCTGTAAAAAGTTAATCGATTTTAAATCTTTTTCTAACCTACTTCCCGCATACGCATAGAGGGTCTTTTCCAAAACCTGCCAGTCCTGCCTTGTTAGGTTGAGTACAGAGTCTTCCTTCCAAGCATAGGACAAGATTTGGACGAGACTTTCTCTAAACTGGTTAGAAATGGGCCGCCCCAAGTCCATAGCCAATTCTTGCCAAAATGCTTGACTCTCTTCATGGGGATCTTTAAGGGCTCTCCCAGAGGGGATAAAGCCCCCTAGCATAAAGAGCTGCCAACCTAAAATGATAGTCGCCAAGCGAATGGACTTATGTCGAATGCGCTGGGAAAAGAGGCTAATAAGTCGGTAACTCGTAAGGTCCACCTGGTACTTAGGCAGAATGGTCATAATGAGTTCTCCTGCTACAGCTGCATAGGCAATCGTATCAAAGTCATCCGTCATCCCCTGAATGGCATAGATACCATCCACCTGATCTAAGGAAAAATTGTCTTCTGGTGCGGGTTTTAAGGTAGCCTGAATAGCATTAAAGGCTTGTAAATACCCCGCCCCTTTTAGGTTAATTAGGCGGCGGTGCGGAATAGCGCAGGCTATGAGGCCTTCCTTCTTGGTCATGAGGGTAAAGGTAGAGTAGTTTTTATGTTTTTTCCGCCATATAACAATGGCTTCCGTATTTATCCCTTCTTGGGCCTTAACCAAGCCTCCACCTCCCCATCTTATACCCTTATATAGTCACTAGGATTGAGTTTAGATTTATAAGTCTTTTAATTTCTTATTCAATTTCTCGTCCAAGCTTTGGCTCAGTTTAGAATCTATGGTTTTATCCAAAACGGAGTCTAAGGTTTGGTCCAATTTAGTATCAATGGTAGAATCAATCTTTTTTTCCAAAGTAGATTCTAATTTTTTATCCAAGGTTTTCTCAATCTTCTTTTCTAATCGTTGGGCCAAACTTTCTTCCTTAACCTCTTCCTCCTCGACTTGCACATCCTCAGGAATAGGTTCTACCTTCAAGCGGGTAATACGATAGCCCTGCATATCCGTAACGGTAAAGGTATAGCCTTGAATTTCCACCTGGTCACCCTTAATAGGAGGACGACCTAGGAGGCCAAAGACATAGCCACCAATGGTATCTTCATCGTTATCTTCGATGTCAATTTCCATGGTATCCTCTACTTCATCAACTAGCACCATACCGTCGAATTCAAAGGATCCATCAGAATAAGAGGCAACGGCAGGTAGCTTTTCATCATGTTCATCTTGAATATCCCCAACCAGTTCTTCCAAGATATCTTCCAAACCAACAAGACCTACCATACCGCCGTATTCATCTACCACATTGGCTAGGTAGATCCGTTTAGTCCGCATGTATTGGAGCAAGGTGGATAGCTTCATGGTTTCTGGAATAGTAAGAATATCCCGTCGAATCTTCTTAATATTGGAACGTGCTTCTTGTTGTCGCTCCATGATGTCTTTGATATGTACCAACCCTATGATATGGTCCTTATCACCATCGCAAAGAGGATAGCGAGAATGAGCCGTTTTTCGGATAATTTTAAGGGTTTCATCATAGTCATCATCCACGTAGATGCAGTCTACATCTTGGCGAGGAATCATAACTTCTTTAGCAATACGATCCACAAAGTTAAATACATTATCAATCAATTCGGATTCCACATGATCTAATTGACCTTCCTTATGAGACCGCTCAATCATGGCCCGAATTTCTTCTTCCGTATGAACCAAGTCCATTTCTGTCTTGTACTTAACATCGCCTACGATAGCATAGCCAATTTTAGCTGCCACCAAGACAAAGGGGCGGACCAACTTAGAGGCGGCTAAGACGATTTTACAGCCCCGTATAATATGCTTCTCTGGATAGGTCAAACCCAAGGCCTTTGGTACTATTTCCCCGCAGAGGAGGATAATGGATGACATGAGCAAGATAAATATCAAATCGACCAAGTGCATTTGCCAGGTTCCCGTAGAGGCCCAAGCCACGTTAAAGTACTGGAGAATCCCTTCCATGAGGTTAGAGAGAATGGTCGACAAGAGGATAACGAAAAAGAGTACCAAATATTGAGCTGTATTGATTAGTTTTTCCGGCTTTTGGTAGACCTTATAAAGATAGGCCTTTTGTTCATCCGTAAAGGCTTCCATATCCTCCAATTGCTCCGGCCGCAGGCGAGCGAAGGAGAACTTAGCAATAACCAAGGTGTTAATAATAATGATACAAATAATGGCTTCTATGATGGGAAGCAAATGGTTCCATATACCCATGAAAAAATAGCTCCTTATGCTTTATAGCCTAATTCAGATAACATGCCAGACTTATTGCGCCAGTCCTTCTTGACCTTCACCCAGAGATCCAAATACACCTTAGTTCCTAAGAGCCGTTGAATATCAATGCGGGATTGGGCCCCTAATTGCTTGAGCATAGCCCCCTTGTTACCGATGATAATTCCCTTTTGAGAATCTCGTTCCACAAATATAGTAGCTCGGATATAGGTAGTCCCATCATCGCGAGTTTTCATTTCCTCCACCTCTACAGCAATGGAGTGTGGAACTTCATCACGGGTCGTAAGGAGAATCTTTTCACGAATCATATCAGAAATCAATAACCGTTCTGGTTGATCTGTAATCATGTCTTCTGGGAAGTATTGAGGCCCTTCTGGCAACTTAGATGTCAATTCATCGAGAAGGACATCTAGGTTTTCCTTTTCTAAGGCAGAAATGGGAATAACTCCTGCAAATGGATAGGCATCTTGATAGGATACAATCACCTTGAGAAGGTCTTCCTTAGTGAGAGTATCTATCTTGTTGATACAAAGGTAAACAGGGACCTTTACCTTCTGCAGTTGTTCAATGATAAAGTTATCACCAGGTCCCCGCTTTTCATTGGCCGCAACAAGGAAGAGAACCGCTTCCACTTCCTTCAAGGAGTCCACTGCGGCAGTGACCATGAATTCACCAAGTTTATGCTTTGGCTTATGAATGCCTGGTGTATCCATAAAAACAATTTGCTTGTCTTGGTCAGTATAGACACAAATAATTCTGTTGCGAGTAGTCTGTGCCTTGTCCGAAACAATGACAATCTTATCACCAATGAGGGCGTTAATAAGGGTTGACTTACCCACATTTGGACGGCCTACAACGGCTACAAAGCCAGACTTAAAATGTTCAGATTGATTATTCAACATAGGGGGAATCCTCTCTTACAATACCTAAATTGCCTAGGACATGCTCTTCTTCAGCCCGCATTTCCGCCTTGTCCTCAGCTGTCATATGATCATACCCTAGGATGTGGAGGCAGGAGTGAGTGGTTAAATAGGCCAGTTCTCGTTCAAAAGAATGACCAAATTCCTTAGCCTGTTCTTGGGTTCGCTCAAGGGATATAATCATGTCTCCTAGGAGCTTAGACTCGGCTCCATCATCTTCATAGCCGTCGCCTTCATTGAGGGCAAAAGAAATGACATCTGTAGGCCTATCTATATGTCGATATTCTCGATTAATCTCATGAATCTTAGCATTATCACAGAGAAGAACAGAGATTTCCTCATCCTCTCCTAATCCATAGACCCGGGCTACTTCCAAGCATACCCTCTTAATAATGGCTTCTACGTCGTCTCTGGGACTCATACCTTGGTCCCAGGAAATAGTGACAATCATCCTATCTCCTTAGCTATTACTTACTCAAATCTTCTTCAGTCGCTTGATTATTAGCATCATCCTGTTTACGGCGCGCCGCAATAGCTACAGCCTTTTTCTTTTCGTGATACTCTTGCTGTTCTGAATAGCGGTCATAGGCCTTTACAATGCGTCCTACCAAATCATGACGGACTACATCTTGGTCGCTAAAGGTAACGAAACCAATACCACGCACCTTACCCAGGACTTCTTCCGCTTCTCCTAGGCCCGATTTAATGCGACCCGGTAAGTCAATCTGAGTCTTATCCCCGTTGACCACCATTTTGGAGTTGTTGCCTAACCGGGTCAAAAACATCTTCATCTGTTCCGGTGTCGTGTTTTGCGCCTCATCTAGGATGACAAAGGCATTCTCTAAGGTCCGCCCCCTCATATAGGCCAGTGGAGCCACCTCTACGACGCCTCGCTCCATAAAGCGTGTCACCTGCTCCATACCAAACATCTCATAAAGGGCATCGTATAAAGGCCGCAAATAAGGGTCGACCTTATCCTGTAAGTCCCCTGGCAAATAGCCAAGCCGTTCGCCGGCTTCTACTGCTGGGCGAGTCAAAATGATACGTTCTACGTTGCGATTCTTAAGGAAGAAGGAGGCCAAGGCAACCGCCAAGAAGGTCTTGCCTGTACCAGCAGGGCCAATGCCAAAGGTGATGGTATTGCGTCGAATCGAATCCACATAAGCCTTTTGCCCCTCTGTCTTTGGCGTGATAGCCTTGCCCCTCATAGAGACAGCTAGTGTATCCTGATACATATCATGGACCACATCCGCCTTACCTTGTGAACAGAGTCGAGCGGCAATCCGGACTTGGGCGTCTGTAAAGGAGCCTCCCTCTTGTGCCAAGAAGAGGAGTTCTTGTAAGGTCCGCTTAAAGTTGGCAACCGCTTGGTCATCCCCCTTAATAGATACGGTATCACCTCGTGCTATGAATGTCACAGGGATGAATTCATTGATAATTTTTAGGTGCTTATCTTGCAGGCCAGAAATAGTGGCCGCTAAATCATAGTTAGGAAAAGTAAAGATATCTTCACTCATTCATTAACTCCTTGGTCATCTAATGCAAACAGAGGGTCGGTAAACTTTCGAACAGCCCGCCCATTCAAATAGTTACAGAGGTCACCTTGGTGCCAGTCATGATCAGTCATCTTTTGATCAATCAAATCTTGCACCCGCCACCAACCCATAGACCAGTTGGTGAAAATAGTATTGTCTTCGGGCGCTCGCCCTACTAAGCGCTGGAGAACAATATCCGGATGAAGGTAGCGAAGGAAGGCGATGACCCGATCAACGTATTCTTCTGCAGAGATTAACTGAAATTGGCCCTCTTGGTACCACTTAGCCATAAGTGTGTTCTTAACCAAGTAGAGAGCATGTAACTTGACCTGATTCACACCTAGGGCCGATAGAGTTTTAGCCCCCTCTATGGTATCTTCCATCGTATCCCAAGGAAGGTTAAGAATCATGTGAACCGTGACATTAAAGCCATAGCGCTTGATGCGGAGGACTGCATCAATCAATTCCGCCATAGTATGACCTCGATTAATTTTTTCTAGCGTCTTGTAGTTAACCGTTTGAAGACCCAGCTCTATATAGATATCCTTACCATAATTTGTCTCAATGTCCTTAAGGACATCTAGGTAGGCATCAGATATACAATCAGGTCGTGTGGCTATGGCTAAACCCACAACAGAATCCAAACAGCCCGCCTCCATATAGGTCTTAAAATCCTCTATGGGTAAGTAAGTATTAGAAAAGTTTTGGTAGTAGGGGATGAACTTGTTAGCCTTATATTTAGGGCCAATATGGGCTATATTTTCTGCTAGCTGTTGGCCTACAGTCATCCAAGCTGGACGGTTCTCGTAACCGGCTCCAATTTCACCGCAGAATACACAGCCACCAACCCCAGCAGACCCATCCCGATTAGGGCAGGTCAAGGGTAAGGCAACTGGTAATTTGTAGACCTTTTCCCCGTATTTTTCCTTATAGAATTTTGATATCACGCGATAGCGTTTAGGGATTCTCGTATCGGACATAGTCCTCCATTCTAAGCGATTACTTGCGGTCTAACAAAAGGACGATTTTCCTTTTTCACATCCATAATGACCATATATTTACCGTCTTCTGTCTTGGTAAGAGACTGGCCATCCATGCGAACATCAAGATACTGAGCCGTTTCTTTAGACATGGGCATTTCTACATAGGATTGACGAATCTTACGCCATTCCCTAAAGGTGAAGGCTGGAATATAGTGCTGAACCAGGCTTTCATTCCGCCAAAAGGCCTCCCCAGCCTGCAAGAGCTCCTTGGTCTGCTTAGGTAAGCCCAAGGCTTGGTCACGGACCTTGCCCTTATAAGACACCAAGGTATCATACTGCAAAAGTTCCATAGCCATGGTATCCCCCCGCTCCTTAAAGAACTTGTAGAGGAATTCAATTTGGTCTATATCCTTAAGGGCTCGTTTATGGTTACCTTGAGCTAGCCAAGCATCAGTCATGTCCGTGAAGTACTTAAAGGCTGTCTTGGTCTTGCCTCCCTCCCCTTGACTGATTAGCTGATCTGCTATATAGCCAAAGACGGTGCGAAAACGCTCGGAATTATAAAAGCGTTCAAAAACATCTTCAAAGTGCTTGAGGTAACGCACATGATCATACGGAAGGACATGCGTCGATAAGACCTCATAAGGAGCCTGTGGATCAGCTACATATTGGTACTGGTCCATCTTGCGTACGCCAGACCCCTTGAGGAGTTTCAAGAAACCCAGCTGGAGGGCATGGGGCTTGAGGGAGAAAAGGTCATTAAAGGACATACCAAAACGGTCCTTATCTTCATAGGGCAAGCCTACGATTAAGTCCATGTGAACATGGGTGTGATTCGCGTCGATAATTGGCTTGATAACCTTTTGTATATAAGGCCAGTCATTGTAGCGGCTAATGGCATCTAGAGTCTTTTTATGGGTAGACTGGACGCCCACTTCAATTTGAAAACGACCATGAGGAGCTTCCGATAAGATCGCCGTTTCCTTTTCCGTCATTAGCTCCGGTTCCATTTCTAAGTGGAAGCATGTATCCGTTTGGGCCTTAGCCATAAATTCCATCATAGGTAGATGATGACCTGGGGCGCAGTTAAAGGTTCTATCTACAAACTTAACCAAGGGCACCTTATGGTCCATAAACCACTGGAGCTCTTTAAGGGTTCTCTCTTGAGGAAAGAATCGAACTGTATTGCCATTACCCGAGAGACAATACTGGCAGGAAAAAGGACAACCCCGAGAAGATTCATAATAGATGATCTTATGCTCTAAATCCTCCATATCCTCCTCGCTATAAGGAAAAGGAATGCGGGATAAGTCTTTAACCTCTACCAATTGTAGCGACCCCGCAGGTCGGCCTTCTTCATCACGGCCTCGAATGCCTGGGATAACCGGAAAAATACCAGATCCACCAGCCTCTAGCTGGTCTACCAAATCAGCAAAACATTCTTCCCCTTCCCCTTGAGCTATAAAATCCACGGCTGGACACCGATTAAGGATTTCATCCGCTGTAAAGGATACCTCAGGACCCCCAAGAATAATCTTTATGTCAGGCCGCACGGACTTGAGAATTTCTACCACATGAAGGGTCATTTCAATATTCCAGATGTAGCAAGCAAAACCCACTAGGTCCATATCCCGTTCAGTAATATCAGAAATGATATCTAAAATAGGCATATTAATTGTGTATTCCACAATATTATATGCCTGTCCCCGGGTAGCCCCATAGCCCTTTAAGTAACGAAGAGCTATAGAGGAATGTATGAATTTAGAATTTAAGGTAGAAAGAAGAATATTCATTGAATCCTCGTAATCATCGAACGGTAAACGCCAGCTTAATCATTATTTTTATTATACCATATGAATACCTTAGCTCTTAGAACTATAAAAAAGGTCCTAATCCTGTAAGGATTAGGACCTTTATATGCACTGTCTAAGACAAACTCTCTCTGCTGTTAGACTGCCTAATAGGCTCAATTTAACCTAGGAGGGAGTTAAATCCAAAGATAAGAGCTAGGATAAGAATACCCACCAATATATACTTGGCAAAGAAGAAAATCCCTGCAAAGAAAAGACCAATCATAGCCATAAGAATCAAGATAGCTATGATACAACCCCAAGATCCAATGTTGAAAATCTTAAGGCCTGGGGCCGAGGAAAAGGGATTAGCCCCTTCCTCACCTTGACCAAAAGCACCTCCAAAAGAACCATACGGGTTATGGGCCTTCTGCGGTTCATCCACATGAATTTCCTGGCCTGACTCATCAATGGTAATCCCATCAAAGTCTTGTACATCCTCTTGAGACATACGGATGGTATCATTGGCTTCTGTCTGATTGTAAATCGGTTCATCTGCCCCATTGTAGCGATGACCACTTTGATTTGTATCTCTATGACTCGTATCTGCCATATATCTCCTCAATGTTAGGTCTAGATAGGACCTATCTAACCTCTCTTATTCGGAAAGAATCTTGCCAATCAATTGGTTTACGAGACCAGGATTTGCCTTCCCTTGGGTTGCTTTCATAACGCCACCCACGATAGCCCCGACAGCCTTCTTATTACCGGCTTTATAATCAGCTACGGCCTTTTCAGACTTAGCAATAACTTGGCGAACAATCTTTTCAATTTCTGCTGTATCCGTAATTTGTACAAGACCTTCTTCTTCTACTATGGTCTTAGGATCTTTACCAGATTCCCACATGGATACAATAACCTTCTTAGCAATTTTACCGGAAATTGTGTTGTTATCGATAAGGGCAATCATAGCCGCCAACATAGTAGGTTTGACAGGTGCTTGATCGAAGGTCAAATTGTGTTCGTTGACCATCTTAGACAAATCACCCAACATCCAATTAGCCACGGTTTTAGGATCAGCCCCTTCTTTGACAGCTGCATCCAAGTAGTCTGCAGTTGTCCGTTCAGCCGTCAAGATGAGGGCATCTTCAGAGGATAAGCCATAGTCGGTCACAAAGCGGTCATGCTTAGCATCTGGTAATTCAGGCAAGTTAGCCCGTGCCTCTTCGATTTGTTCATCTGAAATGACAACTGGTGGCAAGTCAGGTTCTGGGAAGAAGCGGTAATCGTTTTCAGCTTCTTTCTTACGCATAGATAAGGTAACGCCTTGGCTATCATCCCATGTCCGTGTTTCTTGGACCACTTGACCTCCATCTTCCACTAATTCAGCTTGGCGGAGGGCTTCGTATTCAACACCTTTTTGGATAGCGGACAAGGAGTTCATATTCTTAATTTCTGACTTAGTGCCCAATGTTTCGTCACCGCGAAGGCGGATGGAAATATTAGCATCAGCCCGGAGAGAGCCTTCTTCCATACGGCAATCGGATACATCCAAGTACTTTAAGATAGACCGTAATTTTTCCACATAGGCCCGCGCTTCTGCACCGGAACGGATATCTGGTTCCGATACAATTTCTAGAAGTGGCACACCCGTACGATTGTAGTCTACATTAGAGGAAGAGGAATCGGAAATCGTAGCACCAGAGTGGACTAATTTCCCCGCATCTTCTTCCATGTGAATCCGGTTAATCCGAATACGGCGCACCTGGCCATCCACTTCAATATCCAAATGACCATTCAAGCAGATTGGCAAATCGTATTGGGAAGTTTGCCAGTTCTTAGGTAAGTCAGGATAGAAGTACTGCTTGCGGTCGAACTTATTGTAATGCAAAATTTCACAGTTAAGGGCCAAACCAACCTTAATAGCGTATTCTACAACCTTTTTATTGAGGACTGGAAGAACCCCTGGAAGGCCTAAGCAGACAGGGCATACATGGGTGTTTTGATCGCCACCAAATTCAGTAGTACAACCACAGAAAATCTTAGATTTAGTTTTTAATTCCGTATGGACCTCAAGGCCTACGACGGTTTCGTATTTACTCATACCAAAGCCTCCCCTGTTGGCGCCACAATGTTGCAGTCAGGACGCTCTTGTTCAAATGTATAGGCTGCACGAAGCAAAACTTCTTCGCCCATAGCAGGGCCTAAGAGTTGCATACCGATTGGAAGACCCGCGGAGGACATGCCTGCAGGAATAGAAATGCCTGGGATGCCAGCGAGGTTAACCGGTACTGTACAGATATCTTCAAGATACATAGCCAATGGATCATTAGCCTTTTCACCAAACTTGTAAGATGTGTTAGGTGCTGTTGGTGTCAACAAGAGATCCACTTTTTGGAAGGCTTGGTCGAATTCATTTTTAATGACCCGACGTACCTGTAAGGCCTTCTTATAATAAGCGTCGTAATAGCCGGATCGAAGTACATAAGTGCCGAGCAAGATACGACGCTGTACTTCCTTACCAAAACCTTGGCTCCGTGTTTTGGTAGACATATCTACCAAGTTATCCGCCGGTACTCGTAAGCCGTAGGATACACCATCATAACGAGCCAAGTTAGAAGACGCTTCCGCCAAGGCTACAATGTAGTATGCGGATAAGGCGTACTTTGTGGATGGCAAAGAGACTTCCACGATTTTGGCGCCCAATTTTTTATAGGTATCAATTGCCTCTTCCATGGCCTTACGAACTTCTGGATTGAGGCCATCCCCAAAGAATTCCTTAGGCACACCGATTGTAAGGTCCTTAACATCATTGATAAGAGCCTTAGTATAGTCAGGACGCTCACCTGGAATGGAGGTGGAATCCTTGTCGTCATGACCGGTAATGGCATTCAATACAATAGCCGCATCTCTTACATCCCGCGTTACAGGTCCAATTTGATCCAAGGAGGATGCAAAGGCGATGAGGCCGTAGCGAGATACATTACCATAGGTTGGTTTCATGCCCACCACGCCACAGAAGGAGGCTGGTTGGCGGATAGACCCACCGGTATCAGAACCGAGGGACCAAATAGCAGACCCTGCAGATACAGAAGCTGCAGATCCGCCGGAAGAACCACCTGGCACATAGTCCTTGTTCCATGGATTAGTCGTCTTGCCCAGGGCAGAGTTTTCAGTAGACCCGCCCATGGCGAACTCATCCATATTAAGCTTACCCAAGGAAACAAAGTCTTGGCCCTTCAATTTCTCAATAACAGTTGCTGAGTAAGGTGGCACAAAATTTTCTAGCATCTTAGACGCACAAGTAGCCTTTTGCCCTTCGATGCAGATATTATCTTTAATGGCTCCTGGAATACCAGCTAGCATGGAAACTTCTTGCCCAGCAGCGATTTTATCATCCACCGCTTGGGCCTTAGCCAAGGCTTCTTCATGAGAGTCAGACAAGTAGGCACCCACTTGTGGTTCTACTTGCTCTTTATGTGCAATCACCGCCTTGGTCAATTCCACAGCGGAGATTTCTTTATTGGCAAGTTTCTTGTGAAGTTCGTGAATTGTAGCCACAGTGTCTCCTCCTAGTTTTGAACAACGCGTGGTACCGCGAAATAACCATCGTCTTCAACAGGCGCTGTAGACAAGGCTTTATCATGATCAATAGATGGTTTAACTTGGTCTTCCCGCAACACATTTTGCAATGGCACAGCATGAGCCATAGTCTCAACACCATCCAAATCCAATTTGTTTAATTGTTCCACATAGGAAAGAATATCAGACAATTCCTTTTCCAATTGTGGCATATTCTCTTCGCTCACTTCCAACCGAGAAAGTCTAGCGATTGTTTTAATATCATCGCGACTGATTTTCATGAGTCCACTTCCTTTCAGTATACGTTCCTTATTATAGCAGAATTAAAAGTTCTATTGCCAATCCCTGATTAGGTCCAGGAATTCTTCCTCTGTCATAATAGGAATCCCTAATTCTTCTGCCTTAGTTAACTTGGATCCTGCATCAGCCCCGGCTACTACCAGGGTTGTCTTCTTAGATACAGAGCCGGTTACCTTAGCACCATGGGCTTCCAGGAGCTTACCCGCCTCTGTCCGGCCCATGACTTCCAGTTTGCCCGTAAGGACTACAGTCTCCCCTTCCATTTCATGACCGGCCGCTTCTTCTACCTCCATGTGAAGGGTTAAGCCAGCCTGGCGAAGCCCCTCAATAAGAGCTTGGTTGCGTGGATTATTACGGAAGTCGATAATCGACTCAGCCATAGTTGGCCCAATTTCATCAACGGCTGTTAACTCATCCTTAGAGATGGTCATAAAGCGGTCCATAGTTACAACCGTCTTAGCTAAGGTAGTAGCTGCCTTAGACCCGATGAGGCGGATGCCAAGGCCGAAGAGGACGCGATCTAGGCCACGTGTCTTAGAATCTTCAATAGCCTTAAGTAGGTTCTGGGCCGATTTCTTACCCATCCGATCCATGCTTACCAATTTCTCTTCAGTTAAGTGATAGAGATCTACCACATTTTCAATGACCTTATTAGTAATTAGAGAATCGATAATTTGAGGACCTAATCCATCGATATTCATAGCATCCCGAGAAGCAAAGTGAATAATGGATTCCTTCTCAATAGCCGGACAGTGTTCATTTGAGCATCGGATAGCCACTTCCCCTTCCTTACGAACTGTTGGGTGGCCACAAACAGGACATTCCTTAGGCATATGAAAGACCACTTCAGAGCCAGTCCGCTTATCTGGAAGGACCCGGATTACTTCTGGAATGATCTCTGCCGCCTTATGGATGAGGACGTGGTCCCCTATGCGGATGTCCTTTTCCTTGATAAAGTCCTCGTTATGTAAGGTTACACGAGACACATTAGTGCCAGATACAAAGACCGTTTCAAGGTCCCCTGTAGGTGTCAAAACCCCTGTTCGGCCTACATTGACATCAATATGAGTCAAGACAGTTTCCACCTCTTCTGGCGGATACTTGTAAGCAGTGGCCCAGAGAGGAGCCTTTACCGTGGCCCCTAAAATGGCTTGGTCACTAAAATCATTGACCTTGATAACCATGCCATCCGTATCGTAAGGTAAGGCATGCCGTTTTTGGTCCCATTCCTCAATGACTCCATTCACTTGGTCGATAGAGTCGCATACTTGATAATTAGGGTTGACAGAGAAATGGAAGTCAGCTAATTGTTTCAAGAGCTCCTCTTGACTATGGATATTAGCCCCATCATTATCCCCTAAGGCATAGGCAAAAAAGGCCAAATTGCGGTCCGCTGTAATAGCTGGGTCCTGTTGGCGCAAAGAGCCTGCCGCTGCATTTCTAGGATTGACGAAGGTAGGTAATCCGTCTTCCTCCCGCTCCTCATTGATACGAGCGAATTCCTTGTGAGGCATGTAAACTTCTCCGCGGATTTCTATAAACTCAGGAGCCCCCTCTATATAAAGAGGAATGGATTGGATCGTTCTAGCATTAGCCGTCACATCCTCTCCTACCTTGCCGTCACCACGGGTGACAGCCCGTACCAATACCCCATTTTGGTAATGGAGGTTACAGGATAAGCCATCGATTTTAAGTTCTACCACATACTTAGGCTCATGGCCCAAGCCTTTGACAACGCGGTCACCAAAAGCCTTTACTTCTTCTGCATTAAACACATTGGACAAGGAAAGCATAGGGACACCATGAACCACCTTTGGCAGGTTCCCTTCTATCTTGGCACCAATCCGTTGGGTCGGAGAAGAAGGGGTAATGTATTCAGGATGAGCTGTCTCTAAATCTACCAATTCCCGATAGAGCAAATCGTACTCCCTGTCGGAAATAACTGGTGCATCCTTGACATAATAGAGGTAGGAATGATGGGCTAGTTCCTTTTGGAGCTCTAGAATCCGTTTTTTTGGATCAACTGTGGACATGATAAATCTCCTACTTAACAACTTTCTTAACCGGTGCAAACTTAGCCATTAGCATGCGGACGCCTTGACTTGGGAACTCGATAGTCAACTTAACATTAGCCCCAGCACCAGCCACAGCGATTACCTTACCTTGCCCCCACTTAGCATGTTGTGCAAGATCACCAACCTGCCAATCTTCCACCTCTTGATTGCGGATAATCGGTTTAATCACAGGGCGGGAGGCTACGGACATATGGCTTGGCACATGGCGCTTGATATCATCAGGCACCTTGCGTTTAGGACGTAAGTCATCCACTAGCTCTGCAGGAATCTCTTCGATAAAGCGAGATGGCAAATGACCAGAGGTCTTACCAAAGACGGTACGGGTAGTGGCATTGGAAATGAAGAGCTCCCGTTCGGCCCGGGTAATACCTACGTAAGCCAGACGCCGTTCTTCTTCAATTTCCTCTTCATTCATAAGGGTCCGACTGTGTGGGAACATCCCTTCTTCTAGGCCGCCTAGGAATACGATTGGGAATTCTAGCCCCTTAGCTGCATGGAGGGTCATGAGGGTTACCTTGGACTCGTTTTCCTCATAAGTATCAACATCATTAACCAAAGCAACTTGTTCTAAGAATTCTTCCACTGTTCCCTCTGGGTTAGCATCTACAAAATCCTTAGCTACGGACAAAAGTTCACCAATATTTTCCACCCGTGCTTGGTCCTGTGGGTCTGTTGAGGCTTCCAAGAGTTCTAAGTAATGAGTTTGGTCCAATATGGCTTCAAACAAATCTAATACATTCTTGTCTTCCATCTCAGCTACCAAGGAAAAGATGAGCATACCAAAAGCTTCTAACTTTTCCTTTGTCTTGCCCTTTATAGTAGGAATCAAGTGTAGCTGAGTCAGGGTCATAAAGAGGCTAGTCCCATTATTACGGGCGTATTCTTGCAATTTAGCAACCGTAGTTGGCCCAATGGCCCGCTTAGGCACATTGATAATACGCAAGAGGGCTAAATCATCAAAGGGGTTAAATAGAACCCGCAAATAAGCCAAGACATCCTTAATTTCTTTACGGTCATAGAACTTGGTTCCCCCCACCATGGTATAGGGGATAGCCCGTTTAATGAGGGCTTCTTCCAAGACCCGAGATTGGGCATTAGTCCGGTAGAGGATGGCCATGTCGCCCCATGGAATATCGTGGATTTCGTGTTTCTTGGAGATAGTATCACCGATGAAAGCGGCCTCTTCGTGCTCAGATTGAGCCGTAAAATGTTGGATTTTAGCCCCCTCTACCCTATCTGTCCAAAGGTTCTTATCAGGTCGACCCGTATTATTGTCGATGACTGCATTGGCTGCATCCAGGATGACCTTAGTAGACCGATAGTTCCGCTCTAATTTGATAGACTTAGCGCTAGGATAGTCTTTTTCGAAATCTAGGATATTTTGAATATCCGCACCCCGCCAAGCATAAATAGATTGGTCTGCATCCCCTACGACGCAGATATTCTGCCATTTACTAGCCAAGAGCCGAGCCAGAGTATATTGGGCATGGTTCGTATCCTGGTATTCGTCGATCATAATGTACTTAAAGCGATTAGCATACTTGTCTTGAATATCTTGATGAGTAATAAGAAGTTTAACGGCAATTAAGAGGAGGTCATCAAAATCTACCGCGTTGTTTTTCCGTAATTCTCGCTCATAGTATTCATAGACATCGGCCACCTTCTGATCGTAGAAATTTTGCGCCTCCTTGCGGAAGTCAGCTGCAAAGAGGAGTCTGTTTTTAGCCCCAGAAATAGCCGATAACATGGCATTAACCGGATAGTACTTATCGTCCAAATTAAGTGCCTTAAGAGCCGCCTTAATAACCACCTGGGAATCAGAAGTATCATAGATGGTAAAGTTGGAATTGTATCCCAAATAACCATTAATTTCAAAGCGCAATAGCTTGGCACAGAAGGAGTGAAAGGTAGAAAGCCAAATTTTTTCAGCCACAGGACCCACAATATTGGCCACCCGTTCCTTCATTTCCTTGGCGGCCTTATTGGTAAAGGTAATGGCCAAGATTTCAAAGGGACTCACCCCTTGAGCTAACAAATAGGCTACGCGAACAGTAAGAACCTTAGTTTTACCAGAACCCGCGCCAGCCAATATGAGTAAAGGCCCTTCCGTATGTTGCACAGCTTCGCGCTGCTCCTGATTCAGGCCTTCTAATAAGCTTTCCATAGATACCCTCCCAACTTTGATCTTCTTTTATCAGTGGATAAACGAAAATAGAAACGCCGCTAACAGCAACGTTTCTACTTATACCTTAAGTCTTAGCTCTTATGCCATAGCCTCCAAAATTGGAGGTGCAATTTGTTTTTTACGGGACATTGTCTTAGGCAAGTATACCCCATTATTTTCTACATCCTTTTGGAAGGCTGCTTTCACAACACCTTCTACATCACCTGCATAGAGCAAGGTAGTAGCTTCTTCTAAGATATTAGTTACCATGAGATAGGATGCGTTATAGTTTTTATCAGCTCGAAGGGCTTCTAAAGCGCTTACCAAGAGCTCTTGTTGAGCTAACACATCGGTAGTATCCATAACGGAAATTTGCGCAATAGAAATGGTTTGACCCCCTTGGGAGAATTCCTTCATGTCCGTGCGAACGATGTCCTCTGCAGAGAGATCGGAGATATCCGCGCCAGCCTTGAGCATATCCATGCCATAGCTTTCGTAATCTACACCTGCAATCGTAGCCAAGTATTCGATGGCCGCCTTATCTTCTGGGGTGCAGGTTGGAGACCGGAAGAGAACCGTATCGGAAATAATGGCGGACATGAGAACGCCAGCCACATTCTTAGGGATTTCTTGACCTGCTTCTTTGTAGAGCTTAGTCACAAGTGTGCAGGAAGAACCAACTGGTTCGATGCGGATTAAAATAGGAGACGCTGTTTCAAAGTCACCCAAGCGGTGATGATCAATAACAGCTACAATATTAGCATCTTCATGGCCATCGATAATTTGCTTGGATTCATTGTGGTCCACCAAGACAACCTTATCATCAGGTCCCAAAACTTGTGAGAAGTGAGACACCGCTTGTGGATGGGTAAAACCAAAATGATCTAAGACATACTTAGTTTCTTTATTGAGGTCGCCAGCGCAAATGGCAACAGCGTCATGACCAGTTTGCTTCAACAAATTAGCATAGGCAATAGCAGCACAAACGGAATCAGTATCTGGGCTCTTGTGGCCTGTTACAAAAATCTTACTCATTGTATACCTCTTTCAAAATCTATATCCATAAGCCTAATAAAGAATTACTTTTACAAGGCCATCTGGGTCTAATTTACTGTCATTAGTATACCATAATGGTCTTTTTCTATAAATAATAAATCCATATTTTCCTACGCCCATCACCCTTCGAAAAGAATTTGAATAGACCATACTCTTATCATACATAAAGCAAAAAAAAGAGACTTCCCTGAGGAAATCTCTTTTCTTATAAACTTAGATGAAGATGTCTATCTAGTAGCTAGTACTAGTCTTTATCTTGATCATTAGACGTATCATCACCTTTAATCTTTGGCATTTTCAAAGTTTCTACAATGATAAAGAGCATTGGGATAATGAAGATACCGAAGAGCGTTGCTGTGGTCATACCAGCAGCTACGGTTACACCCATAGATACACGAGCTGCCGCGCCAGCACCGGAGGAGAGGGCTAGAGGCAATACACCTAAGATGAAGGCGAAGGAGGTCATGAGAATTGGACGGAGACGAATCTTAGCTGCTTCGATAGCTGCATCTACAGGACGCATGCCCCGTTCATCTACACGGACCTTAGCATAATCGATAATCAGAATGGCGTTCTTAGCAGCCAAACCGATTAGGGTGAGAATGCCGATTTGCATATAAATATCATTAGCCAAAGGATGTGGACTAACAAAGTTGAGAAGGGCCGGTACAACAGAAGCGCCGAAGATACCAGATGGTACAGAGAAGAGAACCGCAAATGGTACCTTCCAAGATTCATACAAGGCTGCCAAGATGAGGAATACGAAGATGAGGCCTAGCCCCAAGATAATTACTGTTTGGGAACCTGCCTTAACTTCTTCACGAGTTTGACCAGACCAATCATAGGTATAGCCTTGTGGCAAATTAGTCTTAGCCAATTCTTTTAAGGCCTTAATGGCATCGCCAGTAGATCCAGAAGGAGTTACATTAATGGATACAGCCGGTGCATTGTTAAAGCGCGTAATAGTCGCTGCAGAGCCTGTATCATGTTGCGTAATATAGTTGCTTACAGGAACTGTCTTTCCGGCGGAGTTCTTAACATAAAGCATATTTAAGTTATCCGTATTTTGACGGAATTGTTGTTCAGCTTCAACCACAACTTTATAGTTTTTGCCGAACTCTGTGAAATCATTAACTTGAACAGACCCGTAGAAGGTTTGCAAGGTAGAGAAGATATCAGCAATATTAACACCATCTTGAGCTGCTTTTTCCCGGTTTATATCAAACTTGAGGGTTGGTGTTCCTGTAGAGAAAGTCGTGTAAGCCTTGGTAATAGCTGGATTTTGATTAGCTGCTGCTAAGAATTGCTTAACATTTTCAGCCATCACCTCAGTGGAATCCCCACCCTTATTGATGATGTACATGCTAATACCACCGGTATTACCCAAACCAGGAATGGATGGTGGATTGAGGGCCAACACGGTTGCTTCTGGAACACCATTACCGGTAACAGCAAAGGTCTTACCGATCTTAGCCCCTACCCCTTGATCAGCCCGAGTCCGTTGATCCCAGTCATTGAGAACAGCGAAAATAGCACCAGCAGAGGATTTTTGTCCACCACCTAAGAGGTCAAAGCCAGCTACAGTAAAGATTGTATCGTAATCAGGGTCTTCTACTACATTGCCATCCTTGTCCTTAGTAAAGCGAACGAGGTCGCGGATTTTTGACAAGGTTGCCAAGGTACGTCCCTGGGTGGCCCCATCAGGAAGATTGACGGCAATCATGTAGTAACCCCCATCTTCTGCAGGTACGAAAGATGTCGGTAAGAGCTTAAAGGCCCCTAAGGATGCTACAACGAAAAATACTAGCACAGCTACAGTCACCCACAACTTGCGGGCTAACTTAGCCAATTGGAAGCCGTACCAATCGGAGAAGCGTTCCAAATAGTAATTGAACTTATTCAAATACCGGTGAAGAATATCTTCCTTTTTCTTTGGCACATGTGGTTTCAACATGGTAGCGCATAAGGCCGGAGTTAACACCAAGGCCACAATAGCAGATATAGCTACAGAAACAGCGATGGTCAAGGCAAATTGCTTGTAGAGTATACCGGTCATACCACCCATAAAGGATACTGGGACGAATACAGCACACAAGACGAAGGCTACGCCGATAACAGGACCTTGCACATTTTGCATGGCGATCATAGCCGCTTCTTTAGGCGTTTTACCATTATATTTAAGTTCGTATTCAACCGCTTCCACCACGACGATGGCATCATCGACAACAAGGCCGATGGCCAACACCATGGCGAAGAGGGTCAAGGTGTTGATGGTAAACCCTAACACCGTAAAGGCCGCAAAGGTCCCCAAAAGGGATACAGGAACGGCAATCATCGGAATGAGAGTAGACCGCCAAGATTGTAGGAAGATATAAACTACCAAGAGTACCAAAAGCAAGGCTTCTACAAAGGTATGAATAACTTCTTCAATAGAAGCGGATACGAACTTGGTATTATCTACGACTACATTGTACTCCATGCCTGGTGGGAAGGATTTAGCTTGTTCTTCCAACACAGCCCGGATATTTTTGATGGTTTGAATAGCGTTCGCATCATTTTGAAGGGATACGGCAAAACCAGCGGAAGGAATACCATTTTGTAAGGCAGAGAAATTATATCCCTTCTTACCCAATTCTAAGCGGGCCACATCCTTCAAATGAAGGACATTACCATTAGATGTTTTAAGGGCAATATTGCCGAATTCATCTGCCGATGTCAAACGACCTTGTACTACGATTGGGTACTGGAATTGTTGCTCACCTTTAGTAGGTTCTTCCCCTACCGTACCAGCAGCGGCCTGCATGTTTTGACTCTTAATCGCGGAAATAATATCTGCTGTCGTCAAACCATACTTAGCCATTTTAGAAGGATCTACCCATACCCGCATAGCATAGTCAGCCCCGAACTCTTGTACAGAACCTACACCAGAAACGGATTTAATAGCATCCATCATATAGTTAGACCCATAGTTCTTGAGGAATACATCATCATAGGTCCCGTCTGGAGAAACCAGGGAGAAGATGAAGGCCATATCACCAGAGGATTTAGTGGTAGTTACGCCAACTTGTTGTACTTCAGATGGCAATTGAGCCGTAGCTCGTTGTACCCGGTTGGATACATTGACCGTATCCATATCCGCATCGGAATCTTGCGTAAATTGAATGGACAAAGAATAGGTACCATTGTTGGTGGAGTTAGAGGTCATGAAATCCATATGCTCTACACCAATCATTTGGTTTTCAATAACAGAGGCCACTGTATCGTTAACAACCTGAGACGTTGCCCCCGTATAGGCTGTGGAAACTTGTACAGTTGGCGGTGCTATTTGTGGATACCGCGCTACCGGTAGGTTGATCATAGACATCAACCCTGCCAAGGTAATCACTAAAGCGATTACGATGGCAAAGATAGGACGGTTAATAAAGAACTTTGACACGCCTTACCTCCTAATTAGATTGGTCGACTTCTTCTTTGCTAAGGATTTTTGCATTGACTTTAGCGCCGTCGCGGATTTTAGTTAAGCCGTCGACAACGATTTCTTCGCCTGCCTTGAGGCCACCCTTAACGATTGTGTAAGCACCCTTAGTAGCGCCTACTTCGATAGGTACTTGTTTTACAGTGCCATCATCTTGTACGACGAAGACAAATTTCTTATCCAATACTTGTTGGATAGCCCGGCTAGGTACCAAGATGGCATTCTTTTGAATGGTACCAGGAGAGATAACGGTACCGAACATATTAGCCAAGAGCTTATGGTCTGGATTAGGGAAGGATGCTTTCAAGATCAACTTACCTGTACCATTGTCTAGGTTACGAGCGGCTTGCACCAATTTACCTGTATGCTCATAGGTAGAACCATCAGCCAATTGCAATTGAAGATCTTCTGCTTGCCCATTGGTTTGATTCTTCATGAATTCCAAGTATTCTTGTTCAGACAAGGAGAATTGAACGAAGGCAGGATCGATGGAATCAATGGTTACCAAGGTAGTAGAACCGGCTTGTACATAGGTACCCAAATCTACGTCATCCATTTCCAAGGTACCGGAATAAGGAGCGTAAACGATAGTATCGTTGAGATTATCTTCAGCGATTTGAACCTGTGCTTGGTAAGCTTGGTAAGAAGCTCGAGCTTGTTCTGCTGCAGATGCTTGTGTATCTACCGTTTGTTGAGCAATGGCATTTTGAGCTGCCAAGGTTTGGTAGCGGCCCAAGTCTACTTGTGCATTTTGGTAGGCCGCATTAGCATTAGCCGCTTGGGCTTGTGCTTGTGCTAAATTAGCTTGGTATTGACGGGAATCAATCTTGTAAAGAGGTTGACCTGCAACCACTTGATCCCCACCCTTAACATACTTTTCTGTTACATAGCCAGATACACGGGCATGAACAGCTACAGAATTTTCAGAGACAATGGTACCACTGAAGGATTCTGGGATATTCGTGTCGGAAGCGGAGATCTTGTAAGCATTAACCGCCACATCTCCAGACTTTTGCCCCGCATTAGCTCCACAACCTGTCGCCAATAGAGCGGACAAAGCGGCTGCTACGAGCATAGCAGAATAACGAAACTTCATAAGCTTTCTCCTTTTATACAATTGAGTAATTACTTTTTTAAATACACTCTATTTTATCGAAGATGGACTGGATAGTCAAGATTTTAAGGACTTTATGAAAGCTTGAAAAGCCTTATAAAACCTGGCTTTTTAAATGATTGTTGGTTCATAATTCATGAAGAAAGTCAATATAATTCAGTAGACAATATATTGATTTTGTATATTTTTATAAACTTTTAAGTATTTATTTAGGTATATGTATGAATCTGACATAAAAATAAGACCAGATTCCTATCTGGTCCTATTTCTGAGCTAGCTATTGTGGTGGAGATGAGGAGAATCGAACTCCTGTCCAAAAGTGTTGTCATATAGACTTCTCCGAGCGCAGTCGCTGTTTAAAGTCTCAGATATTGTTCGTACAACGACAAACTAGAATATCCCAGTTTCATTACTCTCGCCTAAGCCGGTGAAACAGCCAACTTAGACCAGCCTGAGGTTTGACGCCCTTTCACCCCTGTCAGGCGCAAGGATGAAGAGCGTAGCTTATGCAGCTAATGCAAAGTTTTCTTTTGCGTTTAAATGTTTTTCCAAAGTTTTACGGCCTTTTGGGACGCCGACCCGCTATCTATACCACACGCACCCCTGTCGAAACCATTACATCCCCATGTATGGGGTTGAGTGGTGGGCTAGCCTATACATTATAAATGTCCCTATGAGACTTGGCAAGGGGGTAGCATTCTTAAGGCGTCCCCCTTCTCCTCTAATACTTTTCTTGTTCACGGATGCGACGAGAGATGTCTCGTTTAGCATCCCGTTCTGCTATATCCTGACGTTTATCGTAATTCTTTTTACCTGTTACAAGGCCCACTGTTACCTTGACAAGCCCTCGAGAAAAGTGAAAGTTCAAAGGAACCAAAGAATAGCCCTTTTCCTTAACTTGCCCCAAAAGCTTAGCGATTTCAGCCTTGTGCATGAGGAGCTTACGAGTCCGTTCAGGATCATGGTTAAAACGGTTACCTTGCTCATAGGGAGATATATGAACACCCATGAGCCAGAGTTCCCCCCTATCGTCTATACGGCAGAAGGAATCCTTAAGGTTTAGCTTGCCCTGGCGAATGGACTTAATTTCAGTCCCCGTCAGAACAATCCCCGCCTCAAATGTGTCATGAATATGATAATCATGACGGGCCTTACGGTTATCGCTTATGAGATTGTCAGCCTTAGCTTTTGCCATCTAGCTTTCTCCTATCTTATCTAACACACTATTACCTCTTATTTCGGTGTTTTTTGGATTGAGACCGGCGGCCAGACCGATCAGTCGAAGAAGATTTCCTCCGCCCCCTCTTTGCAGGTGTCTTCCGGCCTTTATTAGCCTCCTTTTTTCGACCGTTCGCCCTATTGGCTTGGTACGACTTAGAACTAGACTTAGAAGACTTTCCCTTCTTATGAGATGGGCCCTTAGACCGTGAAGCCTGTTGGCTTGTCAACCGATCTTGGATAGCCATGAGATTATCCACTTCACCTAGAACAAAGTCGATCTGCTTCTTATCCATATCAGCCTTGACTAAGGTCACCGTTACCTCTTGCCCTAAGTGATAAGTTCGACCTGTGCGACGACCAACTAAGAGGAAGTGTTCTTCATCGTAAAAATAGTAATCGTCATTCATCATATTGATGTGAACAAGCCCATCAATTCCGTTTTCCAATTCAACAAACATGCCAAAGGAGGTAATAGAATTAACCTTGCCTTGGAATACTTGACCCACAAATGGCACCATGTACTGCACCTTCTTGAGGTCATCCGTATCCCGTTCTGCAGATACCGCATTTTGTTCCTGGATGGAAGCATGTTCCGCAGCCTTGGCAATCCACTCCTCAGACCGGTCGCGCTTACTATAACCATTCTTCCAGTGAAGGTCGGCCTTTAAGAGGCGGTGTACCATTAAATCAGGGTAGCGACGGATTGGCGAGGTAAAGTGGGTGTAGCAATCGGAAGCCAACCCAAAGTGGCCAAGATTATCAATAGAATACTTGGCCTGTTGCATAGACCGAAGGGTCATGATTTGGGCCACTTCTTCCACATCCGTCCCCTTGATGGAATCGAGGAAATGTTGGATATCTCGCGGACTGATTGAATCCCCCTTAAAGGATAGCTCATGGCCTAGGTAAGAGACGACCGTTTGAAAGGCTTCCAACTTGTCTGATACAGGGTCCTCATGAATCCGATAAATGGACGGGCGGTCTGTATCCCGTAAGTGACAGGCTACGGTTTCATTGGCAATGAGCATACACTCTTCAATGATTCGCTCTGCCACGGTTCGATCGCGCCGAACGATTCGTAGAGGAGTTCCATCAGAATCTAGCATAACCCGGTATTCAGGGAAATCAAAATCCAAGGCTCCCCGCCGCTTGCGCATACCATTAAGAACCTTAAAGAGACTTTCTAAGTTTGTAAGAAGGCCCATATAAGGCATTAAATCATCAGGGATGATATCTTCCTTGAGGGCCTTGTATACTTCCTTGTAGGAACAGCGACGACCGACCTGGATGATAGATGGAGAAATCGTATACCTAACAACCTTACCCGCTGAATTGATATCCATGATACAGGACATGGCATAGCGATCTTCCCCTGCATTCAAGGAACAAATCCCATTGGATAAGACCTCCGGCAACATGGGAACGACTCGGTCTACCAAATAGACAGAGGTCCCCCTAGTATAGGCTTCTCGGTCGATAGGACCATTAGACACAACATAGTTGGATACATCTGCTATGTGAACCCCCAACCGGTAGAGGCCCGACTCTAACATTGTTAGGGATACGGCATCATCCAAGTCCTTGGCATCTTCCCCATCGATGGTGATGAGTTGCTCTCTACGTAAGTCTAGGCGGTCTTTATCAGCGTGAATAGACATATCTATTCTATCAGCAGCATCTAAAACCTCTTGAGGGAAATGGAAGGGAATCTTATGATCCGCCATAATACAGGAAATATCAAGACCCACATCCCCCTTATAGCCAAGAATCTCTGTAATAATCCCTTCCGGTTTGCGATTACCTTCTGGCCATCGAGTCAGCTTGACCAAGACCTTGGCACCTGAACGAGCGCCATGGTTATTGGCATGATCAACATAAACATCGGTACCTATTCGTTCATCATCAGGGATGACAAAACCAAAGTCTCGTTGGCGGTCATAGGTGCCAACAATGGTTTCATTAGCCCGTTCTAAGACATCGATGATGACCCCTTCTTTTTTACCAGTCCGCCGATCAGTCCGCATAACCCTAGCCACTACTTTGTCATTATGCATAGCAGACCCTTGGTTTTCAGCAGCTATATAAATATCCTCTTCCCCTGGCGGCGTAATGAGAAAACCGAAGGACTTACGGTAACCCTTAAAGATTCCCTCCACATATTCCTTAGGCATAAAGCGGTAGGTATCATCACCACCGTATTCCAAGATGCCGTCATCTACCAAATATTGAGCTTCTCGCAGGAAGGAATTAAGAGCCTTAGCCCCCTTAATGTGAGCAAAATAAGCAGCGTCCTCGATATGGGCATAGTCAGGACTTATGCTCTTAAAATACTGAATTAGTTTTTGTCTCATTCCTATGCCTCCTATCTATGCACAATAAGACAGAAAAAGCCTGCTTAATCGCAGGCTTATTGATGATTATAAGTTAATGGTTGCTCCCAAGAACAAGCTAAGAACGGCAAAGATGATGCCCAAAATGATGGTCAATTTTTTCAAGAGACCTTGCAGGCCTCGTTCCTTACCACCAAAAGTTTGCGATGCAGCACCGGAAACGGCACCACCCATACCTTGCATTTTGCTTTCTTGTAGCAAGACTACAATGATCAACAAGATGGATACGATTACTTCTAATACCATGAATACTGTTTGCACGTTTATCTTCCTTCCTCTGTGCTAGGATGCCCCGGTGCACCAGACCGTGACGCTAAATATGTTACTAATTTACGTTTAACACGTTGCAGGGCGTTATCGATTGATTTGACACTGCGGTTTGTGCGATTGGCTATTTCCTGATAGGACACACCATCGAGGTAATCTATCAAAACATCCCATTCTAAATCACTGAGCACATGGCCCATGACCTCTTCCAGATTATGGAGTTCTTCCTCTTCTAGGAACATTTCCTCCGGATCTGTAACCTCTGAGGACTCTAACGTTTCCAATAGAGTCCGCTCATTGTCATCATCATAAGCCGGTTTGCTAAGGGATACATAATTGTTAAGAGCCTGGTGTTTTTGGCGAGTAGCCGACTTAATAGCCGTGATGATTTGCCGGGTCACACAGAGTTCTGCAAAGGCCCTAAACGAAGCAAGACGGCCGGGCTTATAATCCCGTGTCGCCTTATATAGGCCAATCATCCCCTCTTGTATGATATCCTCTCGGTCTCCGCCGACAAGAAAATAGGTGCGTGCTTTAGCACGGACGAAGTTCTTGTACTTGTTAACCAAGAAATCAACTGCATCCTCACGCTGTTCCATTTGTGCAATACGTACGACCTCTTCATCAGTCATGCGAGAAAAATCGTATCGCGTCTTATGAGATTGAACGTGTTCCATAGAGGTTTCTCCTCTTACTAAGAGAAAGCCCACATAATAATTATTATAGTGGATTTATGTTACATTATCAACTTGACTTAACCTGCCGTTGACGAACAGCCTCATACATGAGGATAGCGGCTGCTACAGAGGCATTAAGAGAGTTAAGCTTGCCATACATAGGAATGGTCACTAAGAAGTCGCAAGCCTCCTTAACCAATCGGCTGATACCCTTGCCTTCATTGCCAATGACCAATACCGTTGGCAGGGTCATATCCGCTTCGTAGAGAGTTCGGTCTCCCTCCATATGCGCACCCATGACCCAAAAGCCTTGCTTTTGCAGGCCCTTAATGGTTTGGCTTACATTGCCCACTTGAACGATAGGCACCAATTCTACGGCTCCAGCGGAGGTTTTAGCTACGGTAGCATTGATAGGCGCATTGTGTCGTTTAGGGACCAAGACAGCAGTAGCTCCAATACACTCGGCAGTTCGTATGATAGCCCCCATGTTATGAGGGTCCTCCACCCCATCTGTAAGGATTAATAAAGGGGCGGGATCCTGACACTCCTGTAGAACTTGCCCTAAGTCCTTAAAGGAAATGGCGTTAACAAAGGCCACTACCCCTTGGTGAGGGACTTGGTCCGCGTACTTGGCCAATTGTTTTTGCGGCACTAAGCGAACCTCTATACCCTGTTTCTTAGCCATAGTTACAATGTCTCGCAAGGCATACTGAGCCTTATCTTCAGCCACTAAGAGTCTTTGTACAGACCGATCGCCCCGTAAGGCTTCCTTCACGGCATTACGACCCACAATATAATTTTCCATATTACACCTTAATATGCACTAACGTATAGGAATAGGCCCGATTCATCAGGTCTTGTAAACGCTGATTCTGCCCCGTCACATGTAGAAAGCCCAAGAGGGACTCAAAGGCTGTCGACCACCGGTATTCTTGAACCGATGCAGACTTAGGCACATTGACATTGGCGTTACGTCCCCGCCGGATGATAGAGGCTTCCTCTTCAGTAAGGTCATCCTCGATGACCTGTAAGGCCGCAGCTTGCGCCTTGGCATTGATAAAAGCGGTCACCAAGGTATGCAAAACCTGAACTCGGTTAATGCCCATGGCCGTTACCCGCTTACGGATATAAAGAGAATATACGGCATCACCCAAATAGGCTAGGGTCAGCACATCCTCCTGGAGGGTCTCCTCTATAGACTGAGGAACCGACACGCTTGTACCGGTTCCATCGAGTTCTCTTAATTTTTGAAGGGCTTGGTTTTTTAGAAACTGAAATTGTTTAAATTTCACTTATGCTTTTCTCCAACGAGCCCCTTGAGGGGAATCTTCAATTACTATACCGATTTCTGCCAATTGGTCGCGAATGGCATCAGCCAATTCATATTGTTTCTTTTCACGGCAGGTTTGACGAAGACCCAAGACAAGATCCATCAACTTGTTATACTCTTCAGCATCAGCCCCTGAGGTCCCTTTCCAAGTATCTTCCAAAACACCGATAACGTCAGTCATAAATTTGAAGATTTCCTTCACTTGATTGAGGGTTTCATGGCATACAGAACCGTCGCGACTTTGTACGGATTGGTAGTAGATATTGATTTCTTTAGCCAAGCCAAACATAGGTGCTGTAGCTAAGGATGTATTGAAGTCATCGGACATAGCCGCTTCAAACTCGTCTGCATAAACTTTAGCCTTTTCAAGGAGGGCTTCTGCTTCCTTACAAGACCCTTCTTCTTGCGCTTCCAAGTAGAGAAGGTTTTCAATAGCCGTAGCCAAACGTCCCAATTCCTTATTAGCCTCTTCCAAACGTTCATCAGAGAAGTCCAATGGGCTTCTGTAATGAGTAGACAAGAGGAACCAACGAAGGGCATCAGCGGAATATTCTTCCAAAATATCCTTAACCAAGAAGAAGTTATTCAAGGATTTAGACATTTTTTCTTGGTTGATGGTGATGAAACCATTGTGCAACCAATAGCGAACGGAAGGATGATGGTGGGTGCAGCCTTCGGATTGGGCGATTTCATTTTCATGATGAGGGAAGATCAAGTCAGATCCGCCACCATGGAAGTCAAATTCTTGGCCCAAGTATTTATTGGACATGGCAGAACATTCGATGTGCCAACCTGGACGACCCTTACCCCAAGGGGAATCCCAAGATGGTTCTCCTGGTTTAGCCGCCTTCCAAAGGGCAAAGTCCATAGGATTGTGTTTGCGACTATCTACTTCAACCCGAGCACCCGCTTCCATGTCGTCTAAGGTGCGGCCAGACAATTTACCATAACCATCAAATTTTTCTACGGAATAATACACATCCCCATCCAATTCATAGGCAACCCCATTGTCGATGAGCTTGCTAATCATGGCAATGATATCATCCATGTGTTCTGATACCCGTGGGTATACATCTGCGTGCTTAACACCTAAAGCATCCATCACTTCAAAATAGGAATCGATATAGCGATTGGAAATGGTATCCCAAGACACTCCTTCACCATTGGAAGTGTTGATAATCTTATCGTCCACATCGGTAAAGTTTTGCACATAGGTTACCTTATAGCCTACATGGGTTAAGTAGCGACGAATTACATCCCAAGTCACAAAAGGACGAGCGTTGCCGATATGAGGATGGTTGTAGGGAGTTACACCACACACATAAATTTTTGCTTCCCCTTCTTTAACTGGTTTAAAGG
>CAKPUJ010000014.1:0-33439 GCA_934191645.1 uncultured Veillonella sp.
CACTAACAACGTAGTGGACGTAACCAACTTTGTCATGTTGGAATTGGGGCAGCCTATGCATGCCTATGATTATGACCATATTAAGGGCCACCAATTGACGGCCCGCCTGGCTAAAGAGGGTGAAGTCATTCAAACCTTGGATGGCACCGATCGGGAGTTAACCCCAGATATGTTAGTGATTGCCGATGCTGAACGACCAGTTGGGGTAGCTGGTGTTATGGGTGGCTTTGATTCTGAAGTTACCAATGAAACGACTTCTGTTGTCTTTGAGGCGGCCGTTTTCAAGCCATCTTCCATCCGCCGCACCGCTAAGGCTTTAGGCCTTCGATCCGAAGCATCTGGTCGCTATGAACGGGGTGTAAATGCAGAATTTACTGCTATCGCCTTGGACCAAGCGGCTCAACTTCTCCAAAAGATTTGCCCAGAAGCCAAGGTGGCACAAGGGGTTATCGACGTATATCCAATCCCACAAGAAACCGTTACCATCTCCTTCACTGCTGATCAGGTTAATGCGTACTTGGGGACAGATATTCCTGAGTCCTCTATGGAAGAAATCTTGACTGACCTAGAATTCCATTTGGAAAAGAAGGGCCATATTATCACCGCTACCGTTCCTTCCTGGCGTAATGACTGCACTGTTATGCCGGATATCGCAGAAGAAGTAGGTCGTATCTATGGCTATGACAACATCGTAGCCACGACACCACGGGCCTTCCTCAAATCTGGGTCTATGACCGATAAGAAAGCCTTGGAAAAAGAAGTAAAACATTTCTTGGCTAGCATCGGTGCTTCCGAGATTATCACTTTCTCCTTTATGCATAAGGATGGGTTGGCTAATATGCTCTTGCCAGAAAGCGATAGCCGCTATACAGCCATTCCTATTATGAATCCAATTTCCGAAGAGTTCCCTTATATGCGGACTAGCTTGGTGCCTGCTGTCATCGAAGCGGCCATTCGTAACCTTAAGCAAAAGAATCGGGACCTCTACCTCTTCGAAGTGGGTAATGTGTATGAACCTAAGGCTCTGCCTTTGATTGAAGTACCTCATGAACGGCCAATGCTGACAGGGCTTGCCATTAACGAGCTAGGGGAAGACTCCTGGAACACAGAGGCCCGTCAGGTTGACTTCTATGATGTGAAAGGGGCTATTGATTCTCTTCTTAACTACATCGGACTTAAAGAATGGGATGTGCGCCGGTCTACAGAACCTTACATGCACCCAGGCGTGTCTGCCCAATACCTAGTGAATGGTAAGGTCATCGCTAACTTTGGTGAGCTCCACCCACAAGTGGTGAAGAACTTTGATCTTCCTAACAAGGCCTATATCTTCGAAGTAGATTTGGAAGCTATCATGGCCATCGATACACCAGAATTCCGTTATGTGCCATTCTCTAAATTCCCAGGCACCGCTCGCGATTTAGCTATCGTGGCACCAAACTCTGTTTCTTCTCAGGACATCTTGGACCTCATCCATCAATATGGTGGCCAGTATCTCACAGGTGTTCATATCTTTGATGTTTACCAAGGGGAACACATTGAAGAAGGTTTCCGGTCTATTGCCTATAATCTTCAATTTAGGTCCATGGATGGCACCTTAAACGACGAAGATATCGACCAACACATCGATACGATTGTTGAAAAATTAGCTGATATTAACTGTAAATTGCGCGACTAATTCGCCTCTATAAGCATCCTAAGGGACGCCTTCGGGCGTCCTTATGGTCTTTTCAGAAGACCCTACATGCTATACTCTGTGGCGAATGGTCCTTCATTCGCCATAGTCCTATGGTATGTATTGTCTAGGAGACATTATGATTGAATTATTGGCCCCAGCAGGGTCTATGGAAAACTTTATCGCTGCCCTCGATGCAGGTGCGGATGCCATCTACCTGGGTGGTAAGGGATTTAATGCCCGGGCTCATGCGGCTAATTTTGATATGGATACCCTCCGCCAAGCTGTTCGCTTGGCCCATATTAAGGGAACTGCCGTATATGTGACCGTCAATATCCTCATCGGTGATTCCGAGATGAAGGCCTTGGCTGCCTATCTGAAAGAACTAGAAGAGGTAGGGGTGGATGCTATTCTAGTACAGGATTTGGCGGTGGCTCAGTTGGCTCAGAAGGTGGCCCCTAAGTTACACCTTCACGGCTCAACCCAGATGACAGCTATGAACTTAGAAACGGTCCGCTTCTATGAGTCGATCGGCTTTACCCGGGTCGTCTTAGGCCGGGAGGTATCCTTAGAGGATATTCGCCACATATGTAATCACTGTAAGGCGGAGATTGAAGTCTTCGTCCATGGGGCCCTCTGTGTCTGTTATTCTGGCCAGTGCCAAATGTCTTCCTTCATAGGGGGAAGGTCTGGTAACCGCGGTTCCTGTGCTCAACCTTGCCGCTTGCCTTATGAGCTGTTAGATCAAGAGGGGCGGGTGGTAAACACCCAAGGTGCCAATTATCTTTTGTCTCCTAAGGACCTTAACTACTCTGAATTTATGGGAGACCTTATGGAAGCGGGGGTCACTTCCTTTAAGGTAGAGGGGCGCATGAAGAAGCCGTCTTATGTAAAGGAAGTCATATCCTCTTACCGGGCTATTATAGACGCCCATGGAAAGGTGACAGACCGAGACCGTAAGGCCTTGGCCTCTGTTTTTAACCGGGGCTTCTCTACGGCCCATTTAGAAGGACTTCAGGGGCGGGATATGATTACCGCTGTAGTCCCTAATAATAAGCATACCCATTCCATAGCCAATGATGCTAAGTCTCGGGGCTTATCAGAATTTGAGCATAAGATTCCTCTCTATGCTTACCTAACCATAGAAGAGGGCCCTTACCAAGCACGTTCTTGGGACCAAGGGCAGGAGGTCAATCAAGAGGGGACCCAGCACACAGGCTTAACCCTCATGACAGAGGATGGCCGGTCTATTTCTGTAGCCCATGATTTTATTCCCGTCTTGGCCAATAAAAAACCTACCTCTATGGATAAGGTCCAAGACCAATTGGGCCGCTTGGGTAATACCCTCTTTACCTTAGAAGCCGTATCCATACCAGATGGGCCTTATATGTGGCCGGCCTCTGTTCTCAATGAGCTCCGCCGTCGAGCTATTGAGGCTATGGAAGATCTTCTGATTAAGGATCATATTGAAGAGCAAGAGGCAGAGGTGGCTGCCCACACTAATTTAGATACTAACTTGGACCACGCGGTATCCATTTACCAAGAGTCTGAGGTAGCCACTCCAGCTAGGATTGAGGCATTCAACCATAGGGGACAAGAAGAAGCCCAATCTATGATGGAAGGCTATGACCATATCATCTCCGCTCGCGTGGATGAGCTAGACCTAGTTAAGGCCGCTATTAAGGGGGGCGCACAAAAGATTGTCTTCGGTGGTGATCGCCTTTACCGGGCTCCTTACCAAGAGGCTATCTATAAAGAGGTAGTGGATTACTGCCACGCTCACAAGGTATGGGTTAGCTTAGCGACTCCTCGGGTTATCAAAGACCAAGAAGGGGCGGACTATCATAAGACCTTGGCGGCCATGGTAGCGGCGCAGCCTGATGCCATTGCCATTCATGCACCAGGTTACATTGTGAGCCTTAAGGATTTAGGTTACCAAGGGGCCTTGGAAGGAGATACATCTCTTAATATCTTTAATAGCCATACGGCTAAGTTCTGGGCCCAACAAGGCTTTGCATCGCTAGCTCCATCGCAAGAACTGACCCTCAGTCAGCTTTCCAAAATGGCCAGAGACCTAGCCATTCCATTAGAGGCGACCGTACATGGGCTAGTGGAAATGATGATTTCTGAATATTGTGTCATCGGCGCCTTTGTGGGAGGGGGACTCAAGAAAACTTGTAGCAGACCTTGTCTCAAGTCTTCTTATAGCCTGCGAGACCGCAAGGGCCAGGTCTTCCCACTAAAAACAGACCCGTATTGCCGTATGCATATCATGAATAGTCATATGTTAGATATGCGGGCGTATGTGCCAGACCTTATAAAGAGGGGAATTGATATCCTTCGCATCGATGGACGCCAGTGGAATCCTAAGGATTTACAAGCTGTGGTGGCCCATTATAAAGCGATTATGCTAGGCCTAGAAGAGGCCCCTCCTAAGAAGGAAGATGATGGGAGAGCTATCACACGGGGCCATTATTTCCGCGGTATTTTGTAAAGGAGGATCGGATGTTTAACCTAGACCTATTAGATTTTTCGGCTATACGGGAACAATTGGCTAGCCATTGTTCGTCTTCCATTGCCAAAGAAATGGCCAAGGAATTAGTGCCTATGACCAAGGCTCAGGCTATTCAAGAGGCCTTAGACGAAACGGTAGAGGCCATGCGGTCTATCTCTACAGAGGTAGAACAACCCTTAGGAGGAACTCGAGATATCCGGGAGGCTACCCGTAAGTCCCGTAAGGACTCTATCCTGACTAAGGAAGAATTGTGGGATATTTCCCTTACCATTGGGGCCTATCGCCGTATGGAAAAATTCTTCCACACTAAATATATGGACTATCCACTTCTGTCCCTTTGGATGCAGGATATGCCTAACTTCGATCGCTTAGAACGCCGTTTTAAACGGGTTTTTGACGATACGGGAGACCTCTTGGATTCAGCTTCTCCTAAACTCCAAAACCTGCGCATGATCATTGCCAAAACCAAGGAGAAAATTAAGACTGACCTGCAAGCAATCCTCCATGACAAGGACAATCAAAAGTATTTCCAAGAGGCTATCGTAACCCAACGGAATAACCGCTATGTCATTCCAGTTAAGCAAGAATACCGCCATATCTTTGATGGCCTCGTACATGACCGGTCTGCAACTGGACAAACTCTCTATATTGAACCTATGCGTCTAGTCAACCTCAACAATGACTTGATGGAAGCTATCATGGGGGAAGAACAGGAAGTCTTGCGGATTTACAAGGAATTATCTGGTCTGGTTAAGGCCGATTCCAATAACCTTATGGATGCCTGTGAAAAGGTATCCCATGTGGAATTTGTCTATGGTAAGGCCTATATGGCCTTGGCCATGAAGGCTCATCCTGCGACCCTGAGTCAAGACCGCGTGGTCAACCTCATGCGGGCTCGCCATCCTTTGATTCCCGCTAACCAGGTGGTACCTACGGATATCATCTTGGGAAGCAACTATCGGATTCTCCTTATTACGGGATCGAATACAGGCGGTAAGACCGTCAACCTCAAGACCCTGGGCCTCTTGTCCCTTATGAACCAATCGGGCCTCTGTATCCCTGCAGAATCGGGATCTACCCTACCAGTCTTTCAAAATGTCTTTGCCGATATAGGGGATGAACAGTCCATCGAGGCCTCCTTGTCCACCTTCTCGGCCCATATGACTCAAGTTATTTCTATCCTTAAAAAGGTGGGCCCTAATGATTTGGTCCTCTTGGATGAAATTGGGTCTGGTACGGATCCAGAAGAAGGATCTGCCTTGGCCGTATCCATTTTGGACTACTTCCGCCAATCGGGTTGCCTCGCCATGGTATCCACCCACTACAATGAGCTTAAAAATTATGCCTACCATACGGAAGGAATTGAAAATGGCCATGTGGAATTCGATGAACGAACCTTACGGCCAACCTACCGTCTCAATATCGGTGTGGCAGGGTCATCCCATGCCCTATCCATTGCGGCCCGCTTAGGCTTACCAATGGATATCGTCAATAAGGCACGGGATTATAAGTCCTCCTTTGAAAGCTCCGATATGGAAGAGGTCTTGTCTGAATTGAATGAACAATTGCGCAGGACCAAAGACCGAGAACGAGCCCTCAAGAAGGAGCTAGATGAAGCCCGCCGTATGAAAGGAAACCTAGAGCGCGAGCGCAAGGCCTTTAATGAAAAGAAAAAGCAAGTTCTTCAAAAGGCGCAAGAAGATGCGGAAAACCTCAAGCGGTCTATCCGAGTCGAAGGGGAACAAATCATTAAGGATTTGAAAAACCAATTCTCGGAAGCTAATAAGACAAAGCGGCAGGAAGCGGTAACAAGGGCACGCAAGGGGACCTCTGGTATTGTTGTCCCTCAATTGGTGGATGATGATCGAAAAGCCTTGACCATTCAAGATGTCAAGGTGGGCAGCTCTGTGTATGTTTCCTCTCTTCGGTCCTTAGGGACGGTCTTGGCTATTAAGGGCAACCGCCTTAATGTTGATGTTAATGGCCTTACAGCGACGGTAAAGATTGATGACGTAAAGTCTACTACCCGAGAAGAAGTAGCTAAGGAGGAACGGGATGCCCGCAACAGGAATAAGGTGCGGACTAAGAAAGGAAAACCCGTTACACAAGTGGCTCGTCAACAAATGGCCACTACGGAACTCAATATTATCGGACAAACCGTGGACGAAGGGGTTATGAATGTATCTCGCTTTATTGATCAAGCTCTGTTAGCTGGCATCAGTCAGGTCCGTATCATTCATGGTAAGGGGACCGGCGTTCTACGGGATGGCGTCCAAGCCTACCTCAAGACCTTGCCACAGGTATCCAAGTTCGAAATGGCTGGGTATACAGAAGGCGGGGCAGGGGCCACCAATGTATACTTAAAGTAAACGACAGAGACCTGTATGTGTATAAGAGGAATCTATGAAAAAGATTATTTTACTGGTATGTGCGATTCTTTGTTCTTGTATAGGATCGACCTTTGCTACGAATTATGTGCCTGTTACTACTTATCCTAATAGCCAATGGTATGTGGATGTCGACAGTGTACATGTAATGATTACTAATCATCCACAATATGTGGTTGAGGCCAATTTGAAAAAAGTGGATACTAGATCTGGCAACATGAGTCTCTTTGAAACTCACTTTACCTATTATCTAGATGATCATCTTATGGCTGTTATTTTCTTGCGGACCAGTCGAGATGGAGGCCATCGTTGGATTCCTGATCTTAAGGCTCAAAATATTGCTATTTATCCGAATATGCCAATTTATGATATGGGCGCCTTCGTTTATAAAGAAGCCTTTAAGAAATCCTTCTAAGAGTAACAGTTAACACCTATAGAGGACATATAAAAAAGCCGCCTTCAAGGGCGGCTTTTTTATATGTGAATTTTACGATAAAGAAAGCCCCTTGCACTAGCAAGGGGCTTTCTTTTATACCACTAGGGAAGTGGACCGTTTTATTCTTTAGACCGTTTCTTTTCCTTAGAGGATTTGGACTTATCGGATTTAGATGACTTTTCAGAACTTGCTTCTGACTTATCTTTATCCTTGTCTTTATCATCTTTGACTTCTTCTTTAGGAGCTTCCTTAGCGGCAGGTTGGTGGTAACCTTGGTTGGCTATGTCAGCAGCTCCTGGTGGAACATTAAAGTCACTAGCAGGTGTATTAGCTAAGGCGTGGGCCATGAACTCGCGGAAGATGATGGCAGGTGTATCGCCACCGGTAATGCCGTGGAGGGTTTGGGACCCATAGTCATCGCCCATCCAAACAGCCGTTGCCAGGTCAGGTGTATAGCCAACGAACCAAGCATCTTTGGAATCATCGGTAGTCCCTGTCTTACCAGCTAATGGACGACCGATAGCAGCATTACCACCAGTACCGTCGGTAATTACGGATTCCAACATGTTCGTTAAAACATAGGCATCTTTTTCATCTACTACGCGATTTTCTTCGATGGTATTTTCTTCTAAGACATTGCCATTGCGGTCAACAATCTTGGTGATAGCCGTAGGTTTCACATGTACACCGCCGTTGGCGAGGGTTGCATAAGCAACGGCCATATCTAATGGAGATACGCCCTTTGTGAGACCACCCAATGCAGAGGATAAGTTGTTATCCTCTGGTTGGAGGGTAGAAATACCCATGGACTTAGCTAGGTCGATGACCTTGCTCATGCCCACTTCGTCTGCCAACTTAACAGCTGGGATGTTGATGGAGTGAGCGAGGGCGTAACGGAGGGTTACTTTGCCATAGTGTTTCTTGTCATAGTTCTTAGGGGTCCACCCATTGTAGTTGACCTCATCATCCACAATGGTAGTGCCAGGGGTCATCCCCTTTTGGATCGCTGCTAAATAAACGAATGGTTTAAAGGCAGAGCCCGCTTGACGGTAGGCTTGGGTAGCCCGGTTGAAGGAGTCGTTACCAAGACCGCCCACCATAGCTACAATATAGCCGTTGTGAGGGTTGATAGCAACCAAAGCCCCTTGTGGTTGGGTCAAGCCTTGATCATCTGTGTAGAAATTAGGCAGGTTACGCATAGCACGAACAGCTGCATCTTGGGCATCCATGTCAAGGGTGGTATAAATCTTAAGGCCATCCTTGTAAATAGCATCATCACCGTATTTTTCAGAGATTTCTTGAATCACATAGTCGGTGAAGTAAGAGGCGTTGTTGTTGTCTTTTACTTGTTCAGCTTGGTCCTTAGAAATAAGGCCTAGGTCAGCATGTTTGGCTTCGTCAGCAGTGGCTTGATCGATGTAGCCGTATTTTACCATTTGGCTCAACACGGTAGCTTGACGGGTCTTAGCCGCTTCTAGGTTATTGAAAGGCGAGTAATAGTTAGGACTTTGTGGGAGGCCAGCCAAGAGTGAACACTGAGCTAGGTTGAGGTCCTTGACGTCCTTGCCAAAGTAGATGTGGGCAGCAGATTCAACCCCATAGGCCCCTTGACCAAAGTAGATTTGGTTCATGTACATGTTAAGGATTTCATCCTTAGAGTAGCGTTTTTCAATTTGTAGGGCCAAGAGGGCTTCAGAAATCTTACGCTTGAAGGTTCGGTCTTGGTTGAGGAAGGCGTTACGAGCCAACTGTTGGGTGATGGTAGAACCACCTTCTGATACACCTGACCGAACAACGTTTACGGCAACAGCACGGAGGACGCCAATCGGGTCAATTCCGTGGTGGGAGTAGAAGCGGGAGTCTTCTGTTGCGATAAAGGCATTTTGCAAGTTCTTAGGAATTTGCGTTAAAGGCACAGGCAAACGATTTTCTGTGGCGTGTACAGTGGTGATTAGGTTGCCATGCACATCATAGATTTGCGATGAAGCAGGGGGTTTTACATTTCCTACGTCAGGCAAGCTTTGCATGGTGGCAGAAATAAAACCACAACCTGCACCAGCTACAATCAAAACAAAGAGTATGGAAATAATCCAAATGAGGCGCTTCACCGGCGTTCCCTTAGGAGGCTTAGAAGCTCTTAGGCTGCTACGAGACCGTCTTGTAGGCTTGTTTTGTGTACTCATGAATACCTCGTTGTTACCATGAATAAAGGCATATAATACCTTGTTTGATGTATATTAATCTATAGTATTATAGCATATTTAGCTACTTTCCAGTAGTTGACCCCCTTAATAGAGGTTTTATATAATAACATAATGTAATAGATGTGATAGCCTCAGGGGCTAGAATATAAGGAGACGATTATGCTTTCAGCTCAAGAACAAATGCGCATTCTCGCTCACGGTGTAGCGGATATTATCCCCCGTGAGGACTTGCTCAAGAAACTCGAAAAATCTGTAAAAGAAAATAAGCCACTTGTGGTTAAATTGGGCCTGGATCCGACAGCACCTGATATTCACTTGGGTCACACCGTGCCTATCCGTAAATTGAAAGCCTTCCAAGACCTAGGCCACCAAGTTGTCATCATCATCGGTGGTTTTACCGCTCAAATTGGGGACCCTTCGGGTAAGTCTACCACCCGCCCACCGTTGACAGCTCAACAAGTAGCACAAAATGCGGCGACCTATAAAGACCAAATCTTTAAAATCTTGGACCCAGATAAGACCATTGTAAGGGATAACTCTGAATGGTTGTCTAAGTATAACTTTGCTGACGTGTTACGCTTGGCCTCTAAATATACCGTAGCCCGTATGATGGAACGGGATGATTTCCACAAGCGCTATACAGAAGGACGTCCGATTGCTGTTCATGAGTTCTTCTACCCACTCATGCAAGGGCAAGACTCCGTTGAAATCCAGGCAGATGTAGAATTTGGTGGTACAGACCAAACCTTCAACGTTCTCATGGGGCGTCACCTTCAACAGCAAGATGGCATGGAGCCACAAGTGGCTATGCTCATGCCAATCTTGGAAGGCCTTGACGGAGTACAAAAGATGTCCAAGTCCTTGGGCAACTACATCGGTATCGATGAAGAGCCAAATGAAATGTATGGCAAGGCTATGTCTATCCCAGATGAGTTGATGATGCGCTACTTCATGCTCGTAACGGATATGTCCATCGAAGACCAAGAAGACTTAGCCGCTAAATTAGAGGCTAACCAAGTTCATCCTCGTGATGTCAAGATGCAATTGGCACGCACCATCGTCCGTCTCTACCATGGGGAAGAGGCAGCCGCTGCTGCGGAAGAACACTTTAAAACAGTCTTCCAAAAACGGGCCTTGCCTACGGATATTCCAGAATACGTCATGGATAAACCAGAAGGGGAAACCTTTATTCCTCAATTCTGTACAGATGCAGGCTTGACTACCTCCAATGGGGAAGCACGTCGGTCTATCAAGGCTGGGGCTTTCAAAATTAATGGTGAAAAATACCAAGATGAAAATATTACCCTAGAAGAAGGCATGATTGTACAAGTAGGGAAGCGTAAATTCCTCAAGATTAAATTTAATTAATTCTGCTTGTAGCCATTTGTCATCTAATTGCAAGAAAAGGACTTAACCATTGGGTTAAGTCCTTTTTGTTACCTATATAAATGGCTAACTATGAATATAGCCAATTAGTTATAAGCGAAGCAATGTGCTAGTCAAGTCAATGGGGTCCTATGAGATCCTAGGAAATCCTTAGAGATTCTATAAAATCCTATTAAATGTAGAATGCTTAGACATATTCTATACATATTTAAAATAGTGCAACATATATAAATAAGTGTTGACTACTAATTATTTGTGTTGTACTATTTACTCATGAAATAGTTTCTTTGCTTATATGCAACTAGGAGGACCTTACAATGAGTCGCGAAACAGCTTATGTACTTTGGTTTGATGAATTGAAACGGGAAGATGTAGATATCGTAGGTGGTAAATCTTCCTCCCTTGGTGAATTAACTTCTTCTACCAATGTTCCTGTACCATATGGTTTTGCTACAACTGCTTATGGCTACCGTCAATTTATGACTGAAACAGGCCTAGAAGCTAAGATTAAAGAGGCTCTTGATAACCTTGATGACGTGGATAATTCTGCCTTGCTTCGTGAAGTATGTGCTAATATCCGTCAAATGATTTGTGACGCAGAAATGCCAAAAGCCTTGGCTGATGCTATTCGCACGTCCTACGAAGAATTGGGTAAAAAAGTAGGGGAAGAAAATCCTTTCGTAGCGGTTCGTTCCTCTGCTACAGCAGAAGATTTGCCAGATGCTTCCTTTGCTGGTCAACAAGATACCTACCTCAATGTTCGAGGCGCTGATGTTATCATCCAAAAAGTTAAGGAATGCTATGCGTCCACCTTCACTGATCGCGCTACTTACTACCGCGTAAAACAAGGGTTTGACCACATGGCTGTTGCCTTGTCCGCAGCTATTCAAATGATGGTCTACTCCAAAGCAGCTGGCGTTATGTTCACCGTTGACCTCGTAACTGGTAACGATAATAACATCCTCATCGAAGGCGCTTACGGCCTTGGTGAATACGTGGTTGGTGGTATTGTAACACCTGATAACTTCCGCGTTGATAAGACTAAAATGGAAATCACTGATCGTATGATCAACGATAAAAATATCCGCTTGGTTCGTAAGGCTGACGGTGACACTGTGGAAGAAGTGGTACCAGAAGCAGAAGCAAAACAACAAGTTATCTCTGATGAGCAAGTATTGGAATTGGCTACTTACGCAAAAGCTATCGAAAAACACTACGGCTGCTATATGGATATGGAATGGGGCGTAGATGAACGAGATGGTAAACTTTGGATTTTGCAAGCCCGCCCTGAAACAGTTTGGTCCCGTAAGGATAAAGCTGAAGTGGTTGAAACAACAGCTACTACAACAGATCGTGAAATCGTTGTCAAAGGCTTGCCTGCATCCCCTGGTAAAGCCGCTGGTAAGGCCCATGTTATCTTGGATCCAGCAGATATTGATAGCTTCCAAGAAGGAGAAATCCTCGTTACTACTATGACTGCACCTGACTGGGTTCCAGTTATGAAGAAGGCGAAAGCTATCGTAACCGACGCTGGCGGTATGACTTGCCATGCGTCTATCGTATCCCGTGAGTTGGGGATTCCTTGTATTGTAGGTACTAAATCCCGGTCCCAAGAAGCAACTGTATCTATTAAAGATGGCCAAATGATTACCGTTGATGCATCTAATGGTATCGTGTACGATGGCATCTTGGAAGACGCTGTAAAAGCTCCTGAAGCACCTGCTGCGGCAGCCCAAGCAACTGAATACATTCCTGTGACAGGCACTAAGATTTATATGAACCTTGGCAACCCTGATATGGCCGAAAAATACGGCGTATTGCCTTGTGATGGTATCGGCCTCATGCGGGAAGAATTCATCTGGACTACTTTCATCCATGAACATCCATTGCACTTGATTGAAACTGGTCGTGGTGATGTAGCTGTTAACACTTTGGCAGAAGGTATGCGTAAGGTTTGCGAAGCCTTGGCTCCTCGTCAAGTAGTGGTTCGCTTGTCTGACTTTAAGTCCAGCGAATACCGTGATCTTAAGGGTGGCGATAAATTCGAACCACATGAATCTTCCGCACTCTTGGGCTGGCGTGGTGCATCCCGCTACTACGATCCTAAATACTTACCAGCTTTCAAATTGGAATTGGAAGCTATCAAAAAAGTACGTAACGAATTTGGTTTCAAAAACTTGCAAGTTATGATTCCATTCTGCCGTACTGTTGACGAAGCTCGTTTGGTAACCAACTTGATGGCCCAAGAAGGGTTGGCTCGTTCTAAAGACTTCAAGATTTGGATGATGGCAGAAATCCCATCCAATATTATCTTAGCTGACCAATTCAACCAATTCGTTGATGGCTACTCTATCGGTTCTAATGACTTGACCATGTTGGTATTGGGTTGTGACCGTGATAACGAAACTGTTCAACATATCTATGATGAACGTAACTTGGCTGTACGTCGTGCTGTTCGTCACCTCATTGAAGTGGCTCATAAGGACGGCAAGACCGTATCTATCTGTGGCCAAGCACCATCTGTATATCCTGAATTCTGCGAATTCTTGATTAAATCTGGTATCGATTCTATCTCTGTAAATCCGGATGCAGTTAAAGCGACTAAGAAAATGGCTGCGCAAATCGAACAACGGATGATGATGGATGCCTTGACTGGTCGCGGTCGTCAAGAAACCGAAGAATTGGAATGGTAATTGACATAGTGACTTAGTTTTATTACGCTAAGTGTGAGCGTAGGAAAGAGGAGGCTCTTATGGCCTCCTCTTTTTCTAAAGGGGGGATAGGAGTGAATCTTTCAGTACGACAACAGGATATTGTCTCTATTGTGCGCGCTGAAGGACCGATTACGGGGGAGGCCATCGCCAAGCGCCTCAACCTAACCCGGTCCGCCTTACGGTCTGATCTGACGGTTTTGACCATGCTCCAAATTTTGGACGCCCGTCCTAAGGTGGGCTACTTTTATATAGGTTCTAGTTCGGAAAAGCAAACGGCCCAATTGATTAATCAATATACTGTGGGACAAGTGGTATCGCAGGCCATCGTGGTGACGCCTACTACTAGCCTCTATGATACGGTAGTTACCATCTTTACTGAAGATGTGGGGACTATCCTGGTAGGGGAAGATGGCATCTTAGCCGGCCTAGTGTCTCGCAAGGATCTCTTGCGGGCTACGGTGGGTAAAACCGATCCTCATGCCGTTCCCATTTCCATGATTATGACACCCACCTCTAAGGTAGTGTACGTGGAACCATCTGCTAGCCTAGTAGAGGCCGCTCAAAAGATGGATGATTTTGAAGTGGACTGCGTACCGGTTGTCAATGTAGACAAGGTGGATGGCAAGAAGGTTCTCCGCATCGTAGGCCGCATATCCAAGACCACCATTATGAAAGTTTTCCTTGAATTAAGCCGTATGTAATTGAGGTACAAGATGACTAATAAAACCATTTATGCCATATCTGACTCCATCGGTGAAACCGCCGAGTCTGTGGTTCGTGCTACCGCTAGCCAATATGATAAGGAGCGCTTTGATATTGTACGTGTTCCTTATGTAGAGACGAAAAAGCAAATCGATGACGTCCTCCGCGATGCTTATCCTGGGTCTGATGTGATTTGCCATACCATCGTATCCCCAGAACTTCGGGACTATCTCCATGGGCAGGCTGAGTCCCTCGGTCTAGAAACCGTAGACATCATGGGTCCTGTTATGAATGCGGTAGGCAAGGTAACGGATACTAAGCCACGCCTCACCGCCGGTATGGTCCATAAACTTGACCAAGAATACTTCAAAAAGGTTGAAGCTATTGAGTTTGCCGTTAAGTATGATGACGGTAAGAACCCAGCGGGCTTCTCCAAGGCAGATATTGTCATTATCGGTGTGTCTCGTACATCTAAGACGCCTTTGTCCATGTACTTGGCCTACAAAAAGATTAAAGCTGCTAACTTGCCTTTGGTGCCAGAAGTGCCATTGCCAGAAGAAATCTTTAAGGTACCACCTAAAAAGATGGTGGGCCTTATCATCGATCCATTCAAGCTCAATAATATTCGGTCAGAACGCCTCAAGTCTATGGGGTTAGAAGATGAAGCTAACTATGCCAATATGCAGCGCATCCAACAGGAACTGGAATACGCTAAGGCTGTGATGCGCCGCTGCCATTGCCAAGTTCTTGATGTATCTAATAAGTCCATCGAAGAGACGGCGTCTTTGGTTATGCAAATCGTAGAACGCAACAAGATGCAAGAAGAGGAAATCGCTGCCGAACAGTAAGATTCACTTGTTCTTATAAAAAGGCGCCCCAAGGGACGCCTTTTTAGTCGTATATATCATTTCATTGTGAGGAGGGCCTATGTCGATTCGCCAACAAATTGAGGAACGGGAAGAAGCTATCCTATCTCCTAGGGCAGCTAAGAGTCGTTTGGCTGTTCGGGACCATGAACTTGAGCCAGATCCCTTGCGGACGGCCTTTCAACGAGACCGGGATAGAATCATTCACTCCAAGTGCTTCCGCCGGCTAAAACATAAGACTCAGGTCTACATTGCGCCAGGTGACCACTACCGGACCCGTATGACCCATACCTTAGAGGTCGGTCAAATTTCTCGGACCATCGCACGTGCCCTCAATCTCAATGAAGATCTAGTTGAAGCCATCGCCATGGGCCATGATGTAGGCCATACACCCTTTGGCCATGTAGGGGAGTATGCCCTTCGGGATGTGGTGGGGCACTTTAACCATAATGAGCAATCCCTTCGCATGGTGGAAGTTCTTGAGAATAATGGGGCAGGTCTTAATTTGACAGCCGAAGTGAGGGATGGGATCTTGGGCCATACAGGACCTCATATCCCTAAGACCTTAGAGGGACAAATCGTGCGGACTGCTGACCGAATTGCTTACCTCTGCCATGATTTTGATGATGCCCAACGAGCAGGTATGCTCGATGCAAAAGATCTACCCTTAGAAGTGCGCCAGCACTTTGGTACAACGCCGTCTCAATTAATTACAGCTATGGTCATGGATATGGTTCAGTCCTCTATGGACCAAGATAGGATATCTATGTCCAAGCAAACGGAAGATACCATGAATCTCTTCCGCCGTTTTATGTTTGAAAAGGTTTACATGGCATCAGACCTTATTCCAGATCGTAATAAAGGGGCCTATGTAGTAAAACATCTCTTTGGCTACTTTATGGAACATCCGGATCAGATGGAAGAGACTGCTCATGTTAATGGTTTCTATTCCACGCAAGATGTAGTGGACTACGTAGCGGGTCTGACTGATAACTACGCCATTGAATTATTCAAGAAACTCTTTATTCCTAAGATGTGGAATGTATAAAACCTGGACCATATAGGAGATGACCAATCTCTAGGGAAAGTAAGATAGGTGATTTATAAGCAAAGAGGGACATAGGCTTTAGCCTATGTCCCTCTTATTTTGCCCATAACTCTGGATTTGAAAACAGGGGAGAGGGCAAACAAAAAAGGAGCTCCTAAGAGCTCCTTTTTTGTTTGAGTACATGTACTTGTTCTATTTTACGCGCGTGTAATTTTATCAGAACGAAGGCAACGAGTGCATACATTTACTTTTTTAGTTTCACCGTCGACTACTGCTCGTACTCTTTGAATGTTAGGTTTCCAAGTTTTTCTTGTGCGGATGTGAGAGTGAGATACGTTCATACCGCTAGCTGTGGATTTGCCACATACTTCACAAAGGTTTGCCATTTATTTCCACCTCCAAGCATAATTCACAACCATAACAAAATTATTCTATCATAAAAATACTACTTAATCAAGGAGTCTTCTTATGGCCGCATATCCATCTAGCTAGGCGACTCGACGCGTCTGTAAGGACGGCGTTTACAGATGACTCATACAGCTAGTTCTGATATACTGTATCAAGAATTATAGCATAGGAAGGAGGGCAAAACAATGGATGAAAATTTAGCTTCTATTAAGGGTCTAGGACCGGCCCGTATTAAACAATTGAATAGCTTGGGTATTCATTCTGTATCAGCCCTCTTAACCTATTTTCCTAGGTCCTATGAAGATAGGACTAAAATCTATACCATAGGAGAGGCCCAAGCAGGTATGACCCTAGGTGTTATGGGGCATGTAGTAGGGGTAATAGAAAAACGGCCTCGTCCCCGTCTATCCATTGTGGAAATTACCATTTCCGATGGGACAGGGTCTATGAAGTTTGTCCTCTTTAATCAGGGTTATAAAAAGAACTTTTATAAAAAAGGACAGACCCTCTATGGCTATGGCAAGGTAGAAGTGGCCTATGGGTCTAAGCAGATGAATACACCTCAGATGGAAACCATTGCGGAAGGGGGGCAACCAGACCAAGGCATTGTTCCTATCTATCCTTTGACGGAAGGGGTATCCCAGTTTGTGATCCGGTCAGCCATCAAAAATTGGTTTGCTGCCCACCAAGATATGCCGGATATCATTCCTTCTGACTTAGGGCAGGCCCATACCTTAATGCCCCGCTATGAGGCCTTTAAAAATATGCATTTCCCAGCCTCCTCTGCAGCCTATGAGAAGGCTCGTTACCAGTTGGCCTATGAGGAATTATTTGTAATGCAATCAGGTCTGGCCCTCTTGCGCAATAAGGAGCAGAAGCACTTAGGCTGTCCTATGGGACCTAACGGAGCCTTAGTAGAGGCCTATAAAAACAGTCTACCTTTTAGTCTTACAGGGGACCAGGAAAGGGCCTTCAAGGAAATCGCCTTAGATATGGAAGACGAGCGACCTATGCAACGATTGGTACAGGGTGATGTAGGGTCCGGTAAAACCGTAGTAGCTACCCTGGCCCTCCTAAAGGCCATCGAAAATGGCTACCAGGGGGTCCTGATGGCGCCTACGGAAATTTTAGCCCAACAACATGCGGAAGGCATCGAGCCAGCCTTAACCAAGCTAGGCCTGACAGTGGCACTACTGACGGGGTCGACTAGTAAGAAGGAAAAAGAGGCTATCTATGATCGCTTGGCCTCTGGTGAAATCGATTTGGTTATAGGTACCCATGCCCTTATTCAAGAGGGGGTTTCCTTCAATCGGCTAGGATTAGTAGTAGTGGACGAACAACATCGCTTTGGGGTTGAACAGCGTGCAGCCCTTCAACGAAAAGGGGCCCATCCCCACGTCTTGGTTATGACCGCAACGCCAATCCCTCGGACTATGACCCTGTCTGTTTATGGGGACCTGGCTGTTTCCCTTATCAAGGAAATGCCCCCAGGTCGCAAGCCGGTTAAGACCTATTTAGTGGATTCTTCCTACGACCAACGGCTACGGGCCTTCTATGAGAAGGAAATGGGGCAGGGCCACCAAATCTATGTAGTATGCCCTTTGGTGGAAGAGTCTGAAAAATTAGATGCCAAGGCGGCGGAAGACCTCTATGAGTCCCTTAAGGAATACTATGCTGAATCCTACCAGGTAGGCCTTGTTCATGGCCGTATGCGACCTAAGGAGAAGGAAGCTATTATGGAGGCCTTCCATGAAGGAACCATTCAACTGCTCGTGTCTACAACGGTTATCGAAGTGGGTGTCAATGTTCCGAATGCAACCATTATGACTATTATGGGGGCGGAACGCTTTGGTCTATCCCAGCTTCATCAGTTGAGAGGCCGTGTAGGGCGGGGCGACCTCCAAGCCTACTGTATATTAGTCTCCGATGCTAGGACAGATGTGGCTCGAGAACGACTCCACCTTATGGAAACTACCCAGGATGGCTTTGAATTGGCTGAGCAAGACCTTCTTATACGGGGGTCTGGACAACTCTTTGGCCTGGCTCAATCAGGTCTACCTGATTTGCGAGTAGCCAATATCATAAAGGATATAGATATACTTGTAACCGCCCGTCAGGACGTATTGAACTATGCACGGGATAAGGGGATAGACCACCTAGAGGCGGTTATGAAACCAGAGCTAGAAGCTCGATTTGGAGAGCGGTTCCTGCGGATCTTATATAGTTAAAACTGTTGTTTCATAATTATTAGAAATAAGATTGTAGATGACTCGAGTGTGACTATTGGTGACATTTGAGTCTATTTACTTTCCAAACCATCCTTTTTATAGTAAGGATATAGTGTTTTCTGGGTATAAATCTTTACTTGATATATGTTATAACATATAATTAAAGCAAGGATTTCTTCTATTTGATAGGAGGAATACAATGGACGGTTTTTCTGTTGTTTTTTATGAAACAGCTAGTGGAGAGAGACCAGCTGAGGAATTTTTAGATAGGCTGACACTTAAACAAAGGGCTAAGACAGTGCGTGATATAGAATTATTGAAAACTTACGGTAATGTTCTTAGGGCGCCGACATCTAAATTTCTGAAAGATGGAATTTTTGAATTACGAACTAAGCAGGGTAGTTCTATTTCTAGAATATTATATTTCTTCTTTATCGGTAAACAGATTGTTTTGACCAATGGATTTATTAAAAAGACGATGCGTACTCCAGCTAGAGAAATTGAATTAGCTCGACATTATAAAAAAGATTTTGAGGAAAGGAGTAACTATAATGAAGACATTTGATGACTATTTATCAGAGCAGCTAAAAGATCCTGCTTTTAAAAAAGAATTTGAAAGCTTAGATGATGAATATCAAATTGTAAGGAATATTTTAGATGCCAGATTGGCGACCGGTTTGACACAAGCAGAGTTATCTAAATTAACAGGAATTACACAATCCGATATTAGTAAAATAGAAACAGGTAATGGTAATCCTTCCTTAAAAACTTTAATGAAAATTGCTCATGCCTTTGGGAAAAAGTTGAAGATTGAATTTGTTTGACTTTTGTACTTGTGCTTATTAATTAAAATATGTATAATAAGAAAAACCTATTAATCATTTGTTGAATGGAGGTGCTGTCAAATGCCATTTATTCACGTAGAACTCGTTGAAGGACGAACAACTGAACAGAAGAAAGAACTCGGTCAAGCAATCACTAAGGCCACATGCGATATCATCGGTGTGCCACAAAGTGCGGTGAACGTAATCTTCACAGATTTAAAAGCAGACAACTTAATGCAAAACGGTAAACTCCGTTCTGAGAAATAAGTCAGTAACTACACCTGATATTTCAGGTGTAGTTATTTTGCTTTTAGGGCTTTTATTAGAAATACCTATGACTCAATAAGTTTCAGGTAGTTCATAACGTAAGATGTGGTCGAGCGTCATATTGGCATATTGTATTAATATATTTGTTTTATATGGTTGCTAAGAGGAGGGCTATATGAGAGACGATAAATTCGGTATGAGAGGGTTGACCTTTGATGATGTTTTGTTGGTGCCAGCAGCATCTGATATTTTGCCTCATCAAGTGGATTTGAAAACAAAATTGACCAAGGATATTTCCTTAAATATTCCTATGATTTCCGCTGGTATGGACACGGTTACAGAGTCTGCTATGGCCATTGCTATGGCTCGACAAGGGGGCTTGGGGGTTATCCATAAAAATATGTCCATTGAAGAGCAAGCTCACGAAGTAGATAAGGTTAAACGGTCTGAACACGGCGTTATTGTGGATCCTTTCTACTTGTCACCACAAGATCTCTTGGGTAAGGCTGATGAGCTTATGAAACACTACCATATTTCCGGTGTTCCTATTACGGATAATGGTAAGTTGGTGGGGATTATTACCAATCGGGATATGCGTTTTGAAACTGACTTGTCCAAGCCAATTGGTCAATGTATGACCAAGGAAAACTTGGTTACAGCGCCTGTGGGAACTTCTTTGGATGAGGCCAAGGCTCTTTTGTCTAAGCATCGCATTGAAAAGTTGCCACTCGTTGATGAAGAGGGTAACCTCAAGGGCTTAATTACCATTAAGGATATTGAAAAGGCTACTAAGTATCCTAATTCCGCTAAGGATACTAGCGGTCGACTCTTGGTTGGTGCGGCTGTAGGTGTTTCCAAAGACCTCTACGATCGCATGGATGCCTTGGTAGCTGCTAAGGCTGATGTCCTCGTAGTGGATACAGCCCATGGTCATTCAGCGGGTGTTTTACGGACCTTAAAAGAAATTAAAGCTAAGTATCCACACCTTCCTGTTATCGCCGGCAATGTAGCAACAGCAGCTGGCACAGAAGCCCTGATTCAAGCAGGGGTAGATGCAGTGAAAGTAGGGATTGGTCCTGGCTCTATTTGTACGACCCGAATCATCGCAGGTATTGGGGTTCCACAAATTACAGCTGTCTATGAATCTGCTAAAGTAGCTAGTCGTTATGGTATTCCTGTCATCGCTGATGGGGGCATTAAATACTCGGGTGATATTGCTAAGGCTATCGCAGCAGGGGCATCTTGTGTTATGATGGGGAATATACTAGCTGGTACAGAAGAGTCTCCAGGTGAAACTGTTATTTACCAAGGTCGTAGCTATAAAGTCTACCGTGGTATGGGTTCCTTGGGGGCTATGAAACTCGGTTCTAAGGACCGCTACTTCCAAGCGGAAGCTAAGAAACTGGTTCCAGAAGGTATTGAAGGCCGTGTACCTTATAAAGGCACATTGGCGGATACAATATTCCAAATGGTAGGTGGCCTACGGGCTTCTATGGGCTATTGCGGCTGTCATACTATTCAAGAAATGATTAGCGACACGCAATTTGTCCAAATCACGGCGGCGGGCCTCAAAGAGTCCCATCCTCATGATGTAAGCATCACCGTAGAAGCACCTAACTATAGTGGCTGATAAAAGAGGTAATGAAGGTGCGCACAAATCGCATTAGCGTCTTATCCGTTCCTGTGGACGCGATCACCCAAGTTGAGACGGTTGATCGCGTCCAATCATTGCTGCATGAGCCTGGCTTACACATCGTAGTCACGGCCAATGCAGAGATGATTATGCATGCACAGGCAGATAAAGAATTATTTACAATTTTACAAGAAGCTGATTTGGTTATCCCTGATGGGGCTGGTGTCTTGTGGGCTGCGGAACAAAAGGGGAACCATTTCCCAGAACGGTGTCCAGGCATTGATGTAGCTGGTGCTTTGTTTGCACAGGCTGCTACAAATCAAACGCCAATTTACTGCCTAGGGGCAGCACCTGGCGTGGTTGATAAAGCCATGGCTAATGTACAAGACAAGGTAGGGAAGCTTAACCTGGTAGGGACTCACGATGGCTTCTTCAATGACCGTGAAGAGCAACTGATTATTGAAGACATTAAGTCTACAGGCGCTAAGTTGGTCTTTGTCGCCTTAGGTGTGCCTAAACAAGAAAAATGGATTGTCAACAAACTCGCTGGCCTAGATGGTGTGGTTGCTATGGGCGTAGGCGGGTCTTTTGACGTCATGGCGGGCAATATTAAGAGGGCCCCTAAATGGATGCAAGAAAACCGCTTGGAATGGTTGTATCGCTTAATCCTTGAACCTAAACGCATTTTGCGCATGATGGCTTTGCCTAAATTCATGATCAAAGTGTTGACGAGTAAGTAGTGTAGAGGTGTGACATGAATAACCATATTCCCAAAGGGCCTATTATTAAAGAAGGCTTTCCTCTCATTGGAGCCATGTTGGTTTTGACCATACTAGCCATCGCTCTTGGCTATTACTATGTAGCGGTAATTCCTTTCGTATTAGCCCTCTTCTTTGCCAATTTCTTCCGTAATCCTAAACGGATTATCCCAGAAGGGGATGACTTAATTCTCTCTCCTGCGGATGGCAAGATTATGGACATTTCCAATGTCTATGAGGATACCTTCCTCCATAAAGAATGTAAAAAAGTAACCATCTTCCTGTCTGTATTTGATGTCCATGCTAACCGGGCACCTATTGATGGAAAGATTACCTTCCGCCAATATACCTGCGGTGGTTTCTTGCCTGCCTTTAAAGATGAGGTGGGATTTGAAAACGAACGTCATACCATCTGTATTGAAAATGAACGGACCTCTGTTGTGGTGACTCAAATTGCGGGCCTCCTGGCTCGTCGAATTGTATCTTGGACTGACCTAGATAGCGTCCTTGAACGAGGCCAATTATATGGTATGATTAAATTTGGATCTTGTACTGAAATTTACATGGATCCGAATGTAGAAATCTTCGTAGAAAAGGGTCAACATGTGACAGCAGGAGATGTTGTCATTGGGAGGTTACCAAATGAATAAGTCTATTTTTCCAAATGCCTTAACCGCAGCTAACTTGGCTTTTGGTGTCATCGGTATTACCTTTGCCGCTAAGGGACTAGCAACCTATGCAGCTATTTGTGTCATCCTATCTTTGGTGGCTGACGGTCTAGATGGTCGAGTAGCTCGTGCCTTAGGTGTATCTGGTCCTATGGGGCGGGAATTAGATTCTTTGTCAGACGTAGTCGGTTTTGGTGTAGCTCCTGCCTTCATGCTCTTTGCCAAGGAATTAGGCGACTTGTCTTGGCTCGGTTATGTGCCACTCATCCTTTTCTCTTGCCTGGGCGCAGGGCGTCTGGCTCGGTTTAATATTAAGACAGAAGAAGTACACGGTTACTTCCAAGGCCTTCCTATTCCAGCAGCAGGTTGTTTTGCAGCAACCTATGTTTTGTCGGGGGTAATGGTGCCACAATGGCTCCTCATGATATTGATGATCATCGTGGGCTTCCTCATGGTATCCAATGTTAAGTATCCTGATTTTAAAGGCTCTTCTGCCATTCGCATCCATAAATGGGTTGTCGCTCTTGTGCTTATCTTAGCCATTATTGGTGCCGTTCTTAATTGGCATGCTATCCCTGTTCTTATTTTTGCAGCTTATATCTTGTTTGGTATCTTGAATTCTGCAGTCAATGCTTTTAAAACCTTGTAATCGGAGTTATCCTCAATGAATCATTACCTGGATTTAATCCTGATTCCAGTACAAATAATTATCGTTATTTATACGATTTATTACATTGTATTAGCGGCCTTTGGCATGTGGCGCCGCAAGGAAAAAAAGAATTATACCCCTAAGAACACCTTTGCTGTTATCATTTGTGCTCATAATGAGGAAGCGGTAGTCGGGCAACTGATTAAGAACCTTCATGACTTGGACTACCCGGATGATATGTATGACATTTTTGTCGTAGCTGATAATTGCACGGATTCAACAGCACAAGTGGCAGAAGCCGCTGGTGCACACGTATATGTGCGGGAAAATAAGGTAGAGGTAGGTAAGGGCTATGCAATGGGGTGGATGTTCGACCGCGTGGAAGCTATGAACCGCAAGTATGATGCCTATATCATCTTTGATGCAGATAACTTAGTTCACCCTCAATTCCTCCGTGAAATGAATCATCATTTGGAAAAAGGGGAGTCCGTTATTCAAGGTTATCTCAACGCCAAAAACCCAACCGATTCTTGGGTGGCAGGTACTTTTTCCATCATGTTCTGGACGGTTAACCATATGTGGCACTTGGCCAAGTACAATGTAGGTCTCTCTACAGCCTTGGGCGGCACGGGCATGTGTATCCGTACAGATATCATTCGTAAGTATGGCTGGGACTGTAACTCACTCACAGAGGATATGGAGTTCTCTATGAAATTATTGAGCCATGGTGTCCGTACCTGCTGGGCTCATGATGCCATCATTTACGATGAAAAAGTAACCGGCTTTATGGCCTCTTGTCGCCAACGTCTTCGCTGGGCGCAAGGTCAATTCGATACAGCTGGTCGCTATATACCAATACTCTTTGCGGTGGGAATTAAAAAGGGGTCCATCCGAATCCTAGATGGGATTATTCAAGTATCCCAACCTTACTTCCTCCTCTTGACCACCATTTACATGATCATTTCCACCATCAACTCGGAATTGATTAACTATTGGGGACCAGAACATGAGCTTTATACCAATATTCTCTTCCAAGTTATTCCTGTAGGAGCTTGGCAAATTATATGGTTCTTGCAATACGCTTTCCCATTGGTAGTCTTGTTACAAATCAAGGTACCACCTAAGTGTTGGTTCTATTATTTAATCTATCCAATCTTTGTATATTCTTGGATTCCAGTCAATATCTTGGGCTTTATCCGCCGTCATGATAAACGCTGGTCTCACACAGCTCATACACGGGCTGTGGCCATGGGTGATGTAAAATTGACCCGCATGGGGGATATGCACCATAAATGAGTTAAAAGCACTGCCTACCTTGGGTAGTGCTTTTTTATAGGAGGCGACATATGCATATTTTACTATCCAATGACGATGGCATTATGGCCCCAGGTTTACGGGAGCTTGCTTATCATCTTGCCAAAGACCATCGCATCACCGTAGTGGCTCCTATGCGTGAGCAGAGCGGTAAGGCCCATGCTATTACTACAGATCGGGCCATTGAATGGAAGGTCTACCCAGCTGAAGAAAATATCGAATGGCATGCTATCGATGGAACGCCTTCAGACTGCGTTAAGTGGGCCCTTAGCCACTACCTTAAGGGAGATAAGCCAGACCTTTGTATTTCTGGTATCAATAATGGCCTTAATGTGGGGTCTGATGCCCTTTATTCTGGCACCGTAGCAGCCGCTATGGAAGCTCTTTTCTTTGGGGTCCCAGGCCTAGCCTTATCAGCAACAAGCTATAAGCGAGGCTATGGTAAGGACCTGTATCCGGTGGTGGATCATTTATTAGAATCTTATTATGGGCCTAATCCATCTGTAAAAGCGGCCCCTAAGGACCTAGTCCTCAATGTCAATTTCCCTGTAGAGGGTCCTTATACTTGGGATAAGGTGCGGCAATTGGCTCAGGGGACTCAGCACTACCGAGACTCTGTAGAGTTCGAAATGATACGGAGGGGGAAGAAGTACTTTTGGATTGGTGGCCAGAAGGACCATGATAGGGAAGCAGTCCCTACTGATGTGGATCAAGTTCTTGAAGGCTTCATTACAGTAGTTCCTTTGACTTGGAAACAGGAATATAAGGACTTTCATATGTAGGCCTTTATAAATTCCTTGTCTAGCTTGAATTACTTGCCTCTATAGGCTATGATTATATACATAGTCCTATATGCCGGAGTGGCGGAATGGCAGACGCTCTAGACTCAGAATCTAGTGATGGTTATCATCGTGTGGGTTCGACTCCCATCTTCGGCACCAGATTAAGGCCCCACTTATACAAGTGGGGCTTTTTTTATAGCCTGCAATAAGCTTTATGGTGATTGCCTACTAGAATTTTTAAGAGTTTCCTAAAAATTCAGAAATTGCTATATAAATTGTTTGACAGCCTAGGGCCTTTCTGATAATATACATAGTGTTCCGAACACGCCGGAGTGGCGGAATGGCAGACGCACTTGACTCAAAATCAAGCGAGTAACATCGTGTGGGTTCAAGTCCCACCTCCGGCACCATCTATAATTACATACGTGATTATGTAGCGGAGAGTGGCAGAGCTTGGTAATACCTAGCTTTGTCACTTTTTCTGTGTAGCAGAGCTTAGCAGAGCATGGCAATCATTTGCCCTATTTTTGCCCTATCAAAATTAAAGCACCTTACCAAGATTGGTAGGGTGCTTTTTTAAAGGAATAAGAAAGTTTATTAACTGCTTGCAAGGTTGTAGTGTCACTTTTCACTATTTATAGTTAGTGCTTATTATATAATGATGTTATAAGACTTATCCCATTCTACATTCCTATAGGAGTTACCTATGAACCAACAAACCATTTACCTTGGAGGCGGCTGCTTCTGGGGCCTTCAAGGATATATCAAACAAATTAAAGGAGTCCTATCTACAGAGGTGGGCTATGCCAATGGAGGCTCTCTTAATCCATCCTATGAGGATGTGTGTCATGACTCTGGTCATGTGGAGGCCCTCAAGGTGACCTTTGATAGTGACCAAATTAGTCTATCCATTCTCTTACAGTATTTCTTGCGGGCTATCGATCCTTTTTCCCTCAATAAACAAGGAGGGGATAGGGGCATTCAGTACCGTACAGGCATTTACTCAGATAGGCTAGAACTCCTAGAAGAGGCTAAAGCTATTTTAGATAAGGCTCAAACCTTCGAGAGTCAGCCTTTTGCTATCGAGGTTCTCCCTTTACAGGACTATTCCTCCGCAGAAGATTATCACCAAGATTACCTAGATAAGAACCCAGGGGGCTATTGTCACATCCCTTTAGGACTTGCCTCTGAGCCACTGATTGATTTTAATCTCTATAAGAGACCATCCGATGAAGAATTGAAGGCTACCTTAAGTCCTGAAAGTTATCATATAACACAAGAGGCGGGCACGGATGCGCCTTTTAGTCATCCTTATACAGATCTCTTTGAAGAGGGGTTTTATGTAGATATTACCACCGGAGAGCCTCTCTTTTCATCTCATGATAAGTTTGCCTGCTCTTGTGGTTGGCCTAGTTTCACCCGGCCTATCGCTAAGGAAGTAGTTCGCTACTACCATGACACGAGTCATGGTATGGTGCGGACTGAAGTTCGCAGTCGGATTGGTAAGGCTCACTTAGGCCATGTTTTTAATGATGGTCCTAATGGTGGTGACCGTTTCTGCATTGATGGATCGGCCCTGCGCTTTATCTCGCTGGCTGATATGGAGAAAGCCGGCTATGGGTATTTAGTAACCTATATAAATAATAGATAAGTACTGTATAAATCTAGATAAAAAGAACTAAATCAAAGTAATAACCGCTCACTTGGGATAGAGATATTTCTTGCTAGCTTAGCTAGAGAGAGAAACCATCCCTAGAGGGCGGTTTTATTGTATATAAAGATAGGATAGATATAAATAATTCTCAAAACAAACTTGTTAAATGAGAACTGATTTCTATAAAATTAAATTAGGATTTTTAAATATCAAAATATAAAACTATAATAATACTTTATTTTTATCGATTATCCGGATATTGCATAAGTTATTACAAATTGATATAGATTTTCGTTATCGAATATATTGATATTTATTATTATTTTGTTAGAATTATGGTTGGATTAAATATAGAAAGTTTTTAATACTATTAGCTTTCTATATGAGTGTGATTGTTATATAAGGAGTTTAGACATGAACAATCGTTTCTATCGCAATTGGTTATGTGCGACTCTTTTGTTGTCCATGCCTATGACAACATTTGCCGCAGAATACCAATTAGACGATTTTGTTGTATCGGGAAACCGTATCCACGAAGCACCGATTACAGAGCATAATGAAGTGCCAGGTGGTCAAGTGGCTCGTACGGCCGACTATGGTATCTTGGGTAACCGCGATACCATGACGACGCCATTTAATGCGACCACATTTACGGACAAGACGATTAATGATATTCAAGCTAGCAATGTTACGGATGTAATTGCTAATGATGCGTCCACCAATAACCAAACCCTTTCTGGTGCTTCCCAAGCTTGGGCCATTCGCGGCTTCCGAGCCCAACAACAAGACGTATCCTTCAACGGCTTGCATGGTATTGCACCACGATTCTACACAGGGGTAGAAGGGATTGACCGGATCGAAGTTCTAAAAGGGGCATCGGCACTTTTGTACGGTATGTCTCCAAACGGATCTGTCGGTGGTAATATCAACTATGTACCAAAACGGGCTAAGGCAGGGGAAAACCAAAACTCTGTCAAGCTTTCCTATGGTGACGGCCGTCAATTCGGTCAACAAATTGATTGGGGGACTCGTACTGCTGATGGCAAGTGGGGCGTACACTTAACTGGTTACCACACTAATGGGTCTACGTCCTTTAGCGATGAAAAAATCCAAACAAACTCAGCATTTGTAGGTGTTGATCGTCAAGGTAGCCGGTCCCGCTTCTACTTAGATGGTGGCTATATCTATAACAATATAGATAATCCACAGTACCGGGTACAATTTGCGGGTATTACAAATGCTCAAATTCAAAATAATTACATTCGCCAACATGGTCTTCCATCTGCAGATCACAATAAAAAATATGGCCTTGCTGATACCTACCGTCACATAACAGAAAAATTTGGTGCGGCTCGGTACGAATATGACTTCTCCAAGAATCTCATCGGTTTTGCAGCCTTAGGTATGCGTGAAACCAAGATGGACTATGCCTATAACGATTACCGTTTACAGGCGAATGGAAATGAACAATATCGTCTCCATAATAATAACCATATTAATAAGGCCGTTTCTGCTGAAGTTGGCTTAAAGGGCAAGTTCACAACAGGCTCTGTAAAACACGAAGTGACTGGTGTAGCAACACGTGTAGCTTGGAAACGCTATATGACCAATCAAACAGGTGCTTGGTCTAATCTGAGTACTTTAACGCCGTCTACTGTATCTAATTATGCCCACCAATACCCATGGAAGGCTGATCTTAACGATTCTAACTTGCTTTCTGGCGTAGCTTTGACTGATGTTATCTCTACTAAGGATGACAAGTGGACCTTTGTGGTAGGTGGCCGTTACCAACACATTAGCCAGGCTATGAATAAAACCAATAAATCCTACAAGAAGGATGCTTGGTCTCCTGCCTTTGCTGTGGTGCATAAATTGAATGATAAGACATCCCTCTATGCCAACTATATGCAAGGCTTGACCATGGGCGACTTGGTTGACGATACTACCTATGCTAATAATGGTGATGTCTTGTCTCCTTACAAGACAAAACAAGTTGAAGTGGGGGCTAAGTTCAATACGGGCAAATTCCTCACAACTGTATCTGCCTTCCAAATGGATAAGGCTGATTCCCTAGTTGAAAATCGCGGTGGGCAAAAATTCTTGACCAATGGTGCTAGATCCCGTAATCGTGGTATTGAGATGTCTATCGCAGGGGAACCAAAAGCGGGTACACGAGTAATGGGGTCTCTCATGTTCTTGGATGCGAAATATCGCAAAGCTCCAACCGATTACCAAGGCAACTCCGTTATGGGTACACCACGTTGGCAAGCCGTAGCTCGCCTTGAACAAGATATCAAATCTGTTAAGGGCTTATCTGTAAACCTCCGGGCCAACTACCAAGGTCCTGCCTATATTGATCAATGGAATACTTACAAGGTAGGTGGCCGCATGACTTGGGACATGGGTGCTCGCTATGAATTCAAAGGCATGGGTGATCATCCAATGATTTTGCGCGCTGATGTGTATAACATCTTCAACAAGGACTACTGGAACGCCTTGTCTAACCAACCAGCACTCTATGTTGGTAAAGGTCGTACAGGGGTCATTTCCTTGGAAGCTAAATTCTAGGGTTTTACTTACTAATTATAGTCTCTAGATACATATTAAAGGATAGTTATTATCATATAGCTATCCTTTTTTGTTGTGTTTTTATGGTATTAAAAAAGATCGCTGTATATTAAATGTATTATATTTAATCGCTAATTTAATAGATTTGAATGATAAAAATTCATAGCCTTATGTAAAATAAATATGATAAAAAATATCACTTACACATTAAACTTTCATAAACAAAATATAAAATAAATAAGAATTGTTTTCAAAAATATAAGAAAGAATATGAGAGAAGTCTGTGTCTATGAAACATAAGAAATCCTATCTATCATATCTAGTAGCTGCAGCTGTTACTGGGCTCGTTGTTATACCTACTAGCGTACATGCAGCAGAGTATACCTTGTCGAAGTGGATCGAACACAAAAAGTGGCTCCCGTAGACAATCATACCTATGGTAATGGGCAGGTAGCCAGTCGTACGAGCTTGGGTGTTTTGGGAGATCGTGCCATCATTGATACACCTTTCTCTACCACAGGCTATACTGCCAAGATGATAGTAGATAAACAGTTGACCTCTATTTTGTTTGTATCCTACACAGGATAGAAAGGGGGCGTTATGACCCAAGGTAGAGTGGTAGCCATCCAGTGGGGACTCCTGCTGGTGCTTGCTATATCCCTTATTCTAGCCCTAGGCCTAGGATCCGTTATGCTTAGCCCAAGTCAGGTATGGCATATTATCTGGTCCCAGATTACCGGCCAGGACTCTGGTCTCTCACCAGCCTTGGTCGATATCATATGGGATATTCGCTTGCCTCGGGTGCTCTTGGCGGCTATTGTCGGAGCGGGCCTGGCCTTGTCGGGCCTTATCATGCAGGCGTCTGTACAGAATCCCCTGGCCGAGCCTTTTATTTTGGGGATTGCCTCCGGTGCTTCTGTTGGCGCTGTAGGGACCATCCTTCTTGGCGGAAGCATCCTAGTGGGTGGCATGAGCCTGGGTGTCCCTATGGGGGCTTTTCTAGGTGCTATCGTAGCAACGCTAGGTGTCCTTCTTTTGGCAGGCATTCGAACCCGTATGTCCACGGTCCGTTTGATTTTAGCTGGCGCTGTGGTCAGTGCCTTATGTACAGCCCTATCTAATTTCATCATTTATATGGCCGGCAATACAGAGGGAATTCAAACGGCTACTTTCTGGATGATGGGGTCACTGAGTAATGCCCGTTGGGATGGCCTAGTTCTTCCAATGGCGATGGTAGCCCTTATGGTGGCTTATTTTGCCAGTCAGGTTCGATCACTAGATGCTTTGCTCTTAGGGGAAGAGGCCGCTATGACTCTGGGGATTGATGCTAATAAAAAACGACGTACCTATATGGCCCTTATCGCTCTTCTAACAGGAATCCTCGTATCCCAATGTGGCATTATTGGCTTTGTAGGTTTGGTCATCCCTCATATGATGCGGTCATTGGTTGGCGCCTCTCATGGGAGAAACTTGCCTATGGTCGTCGTCTTTGGGGCTATCTTCCTCGTCTGGGCTGACCTCTTGAGTCGCGTCCTCTTGCCGTCGGGTGATTTGCCGATTGGTATCATTACCGCCCTTATGGGGGCGCCACTCTTCATGCGTTTACTCTTTGGCAATGCTAAGAATTTTGGAGGTTGAGATGGAACATATTACAATTGATGATCTCCACTATTCTGTGGCTGGTAAAGAAATCCTCAAAGGAGTGTCCTTAGACCTAGGTGGGCATGAATTTGTAGGCCTTATAGGCCCTAATGGATGTGGCAAGTCCACATTATTAAAGCATATTTACCGGGTTAACCCCATACAGAATGGTGAGATTTTCCTAGATGGCCAACCGTTAGGGAATATTCCCCTTAGGGAGTCGGCCCGCAAGATTGCCGTTATGGGCCAATTTACCAGGATGGACTTTGACTTCACCGTCTTTCAAATAGCCCTGATGGGGCGGACACCCTATAAGAAGAACTTCCAGGAAGATACCGAGGAGGACTATGCTAAGGTTCAGTCGGCCTTGGAAGGGGTTGGCATGTGGCAGGCGAGAAACCGGTCGTTTACAACCTTATCTGGGGGTGAACAGCAACGGGTCCTGCTGGCCCGGGCCCTGGTGCAAGAACCCGAGTATTTGGTCCTGGATGAACCTACCAACCATTTGGATATTACCTACCAATTGGAACTCTTGAAAATTGTTAAATCCCTCGGCATTGGCATTGTGGCAGCACTTCACGAGCTCAACCTGGCAGCTCTTTTTTGTGACCGCATTTGCATCCTGAAGGATGGCCGTATACAGGCCTTAGGTAAACCTCATGAGGTGATTACGGAGGAGACCCTCTATAAGACCTATGGCGTTCATTCCATTGTCCACTGTGATGAACAAGCAATCCCTCATGTGCGTTACCTAGTCGATGGCTTTAATGAAGGTAAAGAGCTCTTGGTGGGAACGCTAGGGAGGAATGGATATGACTAGGACCCTATCAAAGGTCTTGCAGGCTCTGTTAGGGGTATTGGTCACCGCCTTGGTTTTGTGGTTGGGTTTTACCCATGGTATGGGCCGAGCGCAAGATAGAAGTGTAGCTATAGGGCCTGGTCAGAGCCTAGTAGAACTCAGCAACTTTGATGGTGATGGACACCCCTTAGTCCAGAGCTACAAGGTTCCTCCAGAGCGAGTTTTAGTGACCTATCCAGGGGCAACAGAACTACTCATAGCTTTGGGCCTAGAGGACCGGATTGTGGGGACCGTAAAACCCTATGGGGTGGAACCAGCCGACCTTGCCGGTCCTTACGGAAGGTTGCCCATCCTAGAGGCACCGTTTGTTCCCTCTAAGGAAGAGGCCCTGGCCTATGAGCCAGACTTAATCATTGGTTGGAACCACCACTTTTTGCCAGGTGCCTTAGGCCAAGTAGGGCATTGGCAGCGCCAAGGCATTGCCACCTATATCGTGCCGGCCACAGTAAGGCGAGGAAAACCTAGGCTTCAAGGAATACTCTATCCCTTTATCGAGGATATGGGAAAAATATTCGGTGTAGAGTCACGTGCAGAGGCTTATAAACAAGGTCTGGATGAGCGGATTAAGGCGGTGGAAAGTAAGGCAAAACAAAAGGCCTACAAACCTAGCATAATGATTCTTCAGTCCTATGGGAATTCCACCTATACGGCCTATGGGGAAAATTATGTTATCCAAGATATTGTGGAAAAGGCCGGTGGCCGTCCCTTGGTTCCGCAAGGGATGACCGCCGTTGGGCCAGAGCGGATTCTAGCCTATGACCCAGACTACATTGTCTTAGTCATGTCCGATGAGGATGGGGATAGAGATGCCTTTACGAAAAAGGGGAAAGAATTGCTGGAAAAAGATCCCAAACTTGGCCATATGTCGGCTATTATGAAGGGTCGAATTATACCTGTTCCATTCTCTGCTGTTAATAATGGTAATGGCCGGCTGGTTGATGCCCTAGAGTGGATAGGGGCTGGCTTAAACCAATAGGGATACAAACTATTACAATCTATGATCAACATGTGGAGCTAAGTAGCTTTCAGATTTACAGATACATATACAGATACAGATACATATACAGATACATATACAGATACATATACATATATGATGACTTTTAAATCAAGAAAAGGAGACACCCATGAACAAGTATGTATTACGAGCAACTCTACTTAGCGCTTTAGCCCTATCTAGGACTCCTTCTGCTTATGCTGCAGAATACCAGTTAGATGATTTTATCGTAACCGGCACGCGGGTTAAGGCTGATGTG
>CAKPUJ010000015.1:0-32203 GCA_934191645.1 uncultured Veillonella sp.
TATCTCCTCAGGAAGAAGAACTTCTCTTAGATCCTAGCCGGCCTATCGTCCTTTTAGCCCTTAAGAAGGATGTAGCTCTTCCTATGGATGTCATTGCGCCGGGCACTCACTATATAGGGATTATGTTACCTTATGCCCCTATCCATGAGGCCTTGTTGCCTAAGGAAGCCCTCTGGATTATGACTTCTGGAAATCGGTCTGGTGATCCCGTCCTCTTTAAGGACGACCAAGCAATTCAAGAACTCGCTAGCATTGTGGATGGTTTTTTATTGCATAATCGCCGTATCGAAGCACCTGTAGATGACTCTGTTATGGCGATTGGGCCACAAGGACCTTTACAGTTTCGTCGTAGCCGAGGCTTTGTACCAGCACCTATCTATATTCCGAGCCTAGGGAATCATACCTTTTTAGCTATGGGGTCAGATCTTAAGAATGCGTTTGCCCTTAATTGTGGCCATCAAGCCCTCATGGGACCGCATATGGGAGACTTGGCTTCTGCCAAGTCTCATCAAACCTTGGAATGGACTATAGACCACTATGAAAAGCTCTTTAACTTGAATCCCACACATATTGTTGTAGATAGTCACCCAGGCTATTTTTCCTCAGCCTTAGGCCGAAAATGGGCCAAGGAAAGAAATCTCCCCTTGCTAGACGTGCAGCACCACCACGCCCATATAGGGGCCGTTATGGCAGAACACGATATTGATGAAAAAGTGCTTGGTATTTGTTTTGATGGTACTGGTTATGGCCCAGATGGCACTATGTGGGGCGGTGAGTTCTTGGTCTGCCAAGGGGCCTCTTATAAGCGGATGGCTCATCTGAAGGCGATTCCCCTTTTAGGGGGGGAAGCAGCCGTCAGGGAGCCTTGGCGCCAGGCGGTTTATTACTTGGATCAAACCTATGGCAAAGCCTGGCCAGAGAACTATTTGGAATGGGCTAAGACTTTGCCTAAGGGCTGGGAATTAGTCCAATCTATGGCCCATTCCTCTATGAACCTAGTCATGTCCTCTGGCGCTGGGCGCCTATTTGATGCCCTGGGTAGCCTCTTAGGCCAGGGTAATGTACATGCCTTTGATGGGCAGATTGCCATGAGTCTAGAGCAGCTAGCCCATGGTCATAAGGGGCACTTGGTCGATTTCTACTATGACCAGGGAGTCCTTGATATGGGCCCTACAGTAGCTTATATAATGGATGAATATGCTAAAGGGACATCACGTAAACGGTTGGCAGCTAGCTTTCATCGGACTCTTGCTTTTGCCATGGTAGAGGTAGCTAAAGATATATGCCAACAAGAAGGTATCAAACAAGTTGTGCTAGCCGGTGGAGTCTTTCAAAATCGCCGCCTCTTGGAAGAGTTTATGTCTATTTGGGATGGCAAACCTGTACTTATGAACAAGCTTATCCCACCTAATGATGGCGGTTTAGCCCTAGGACAGCTATATATAGCCCATCAATTGATAAAAAACGCAAACTAATCTCTTAAACTCACCAATCACTTATTAAAGATGAAGGGTGAGTTTTTGATTAGGGTCGACAGCTAATTTAGTGACAAAAGCCCCAGTTTATAGAGAATTACTGTGCTATAATGAAAACAGTATAATTATATTGTATAAACCTTTAGGTAAGTTATATAAGGAGGTTGCCATGTGTTTAGCAGTGCCAGCACAATTAGTGAGCATTAATGACACCATTGGCACCATTGAGCTCACAGGGGCACAACGCGATTGTTCCTTGCTCTTGGTACCAGAAGCAAAAGTAGGCGACTGGCTCTTGGTCCATGCCGGTTTTGCCGTTCAAATTGTCGATGAGGAAGAAGCGAAAGCGACTATGAACGCTTTCCGTGAGCTTGAAGAACTTGAAGACGCTTACTTCGCAGGAAAAGCGCAAAACAGCTAAGGCGCTGTTAGAGCGCATCGAAGCCTTACATCAACCGGGCGAGCAGATTCGCTTGATGGAAGTATGTGGGACCCATACTGTATCCATCTTCCGGGAAGGTCTTCGTCAATTGTTACCTGAGGGGATTGAACTGGTGTCTGGTCCAGGCTGTCCTGTTTGTGTGACAGACCAAGAGTATATGGATAAGGCCTTGGCCTATGCTGCTCAAGATGACGTGATTATCGCCACCTTTGGGGATATGCTCAAGGTGCCAGGCTCCCATTCTAGCCTCTCTCAAGCACAAGCTGAAGGCGCCCATATTCACATTATTTACACACCCTTGGAAATTCTTGAATTGGGCCGTCAACACCCAGATAAGAAAATTATTTTCCTGGCGATCGGTTTTGAGACAACCATTGCCATCATTGGGGCTACGGTAAAAGCTGTGGCTCAATCAGGCCTTAAGAATGTTTTCTTCTTGGTGTCTCATAAGTTGGTTCCACCAGCTTTAAGGGCTCTTTTGGACTCCCAAGAAGGCCACATTGATGGCTTTATCCTACCTGGCCACGTGTCTGTTATTATTGGGGAAAAACCCTACCAGTTCTTAGCTGACGACTATAAGATTCCTTCCTGTATAGCTGGTTTTGAAGGGGTAGAAATCCTTGCAGCAGTTGAGAATATTTTGGAACAAAGAAAGTCTGGCCACTTCTATGTAGGTAACTCTTACCATTCTGTGGTTGCTAAGGAAGGTAACCCTGTGGCTATCGCCATGATGGATGAGGTCTATGAAGTTTGCGATAATACCTGGCGGGGTATTGGGACTATTCCAAAGTCAGGCCTAAGATTGAAAGGCCCGTATGCTCAGTTGGATGTGGAAAAGGTGCATCCTATTAGTATCGGCGATGTAGCAGCCGTTCCTAATGGCTGTCAATGCGGCCGCGTTTTGCAAGGCTTGGTAAAACCTAATGAATGTCCCCTCTTTGGTAAGGCTTGCACGCCAGATCACGCAGTGGGTGCTTGTATGGTGTCTGTTGAAGGCTCTTGTGCAGCTTGGTATAAATATGGTTACGCCTCTGGCGGTCTCTCTTGGGAGGAATAATGGAACGAATTCGCTTAGTTCATGGTAATGGCGGTAAGTTTAGTCGTCAGCTTACAGAAGAACATATTCTTAAGTATTTTACCAATGGTTTATTGGCAGAACTTCATGATGGGGCTCAATTTCCCGTAACGCAAGGTCGTATGGCCTTTACAACGGATTCCTATGTGGTACAACCGACCTTTTTCCCTGGAGGTAATATCGGCAAACTAGCTGTTTGCGGTACAGTTAATGATTTAACTATGAATGGGGCTATTCCTCAGTATTTGTCCTGTGGCCTTATCTTGGAAGAAGGGTTCCCTATGGACCAGCTTGACCAAATTCTGGAAACCATGGCTGCCATGGCTAAGAAGGCTGGGGTACAAATCGTTACAGGTGATACTAAGGTGGTTAAGCAAGGGGAAGTAGACGGTATCTATATTAATACTGCTGGGGTTGGTCAAATTCCAGAAGGTATTGATATTCATCCTAGTCGCATTCAACCAGGTATGGATGTAATTGTATCCGGATCTATAGGAGATCATTCTATTGCTGTTATGGGGACCCGCTTCGGTTTAGAGCTATCCCCATCCATTAAGACGGACTGCGCGCCTCTTAATAAGATGGTTCATGCTGTCTTAGATCAAGTTGGACCTCAGGTGGCACTGCTCCGCGATCCTACACGGGGTGGCTTGGGGACTGTTTTAAAAGAAATGGCCGTTCAAGGTAATGTGGGTATTGCCGTAGAGGAAAATACCATTCCTATTCATGATGAAGTGAAGGCGGTATGCTCTATCTTGGGCTACGATCCCCTTTACTTAGCTAATGAAGGTAAGGTGGTTATGATTGTTGAGCCTGAAGTTACCGAACAAGTCTTATCGATCCTTCACTCCTTTGAAGAGGGTCGTGAGGCGGCTGTTATTGGTAAGACCCTAGGTAAAAACCAAGGTAAGGTGGGATTGAAGACGGCTGTAGGCGGTATCCGTCTTATCGATGAACTAGGGGAAGATCAAGTGCCTCGCATTTGTTAATCGTTTATAAAATGTTGAGAATTTATTCATAGGTGCTTTCAGCCTACTTGCTATAATACAGATTAAGTTAGGCCGGAAAGATACTAGTAGGCCTCCTTTCTATGGCGAAGAAAGCCATAGTTTGGTACAATAGATAAAAGTCTTTTAAGAGGAGGATTCCTATGAAAAAGAAAATTATTGCGGCTGCCCTTGGGGTAACTATGGCTTTCACCATCGTAGGTGGTGTAGCTAATCAAACACAAGCATTTAGCCTTGGTAATGTCCTCGGCAAAACGGTTAAGGTCGCTGGTATTGGCGCCCTTGTCCATAAATTCGGTCCACAAATTGATAGCTTCCTTAATAAATTGTTAAAGCAAAATAATTTGTCTACCACCTATACAACAGCGGTGGTACCAATCGTATCCGTTGGTAACAAGGGTTATATCGGTGCGGTTCAAGTAACAGGTCCAGCCTCTGAAATCGAACGGGTTAAAGCGGTGGCTCAAGTAGAAGGTTCCTTTGGCGGGGTAGCTCGCGTTAAGGGCCTCGTTCCAATTGATAGCACCAATCCTGTAGGGGCTTCCCGTATTCAAGGGGTTGGCGTATCTGCTATTATTGACTTCAAAATCTAATGATCCAGTAAGCACGGTTTGACCACCGTGCTTATTGTCCTGTTTATAAGGAGGTTTCTCATGAAAAAACACTTGGTAGCTCTTGTAATGACTTCTTTGATGGCTGGCTCTGCTTTTGCGGCAGCACCTACAACTGTGATGGATAAAACCGCACATATGGAGACACAAATCTATGGTGATGTGCAATCCGGTGCTATTTTAGACCGGGTTAATCAATTGGATACCACTGTATATGGATCTGAAAAGTCAGGTACAGTAAATGATAAGGTGGACCAATTGTATGCTACTGTGGAAGGGGATGGGAACTCCATTCCTTTGGCTACCCAATTGTCCGTTTTAGAATATACATACCAACATAAGGCCACTCAAGGCTCCATGTTAGAACGCTTGGATCGGTTGGACCGATCTGTTTTTGGTAAAATCCAAACGGGCACCTTACAAAGCCGTATTTCCAAGTTATCCTTCTCCGTTAATGGTTCTGATTTTAAAATGACTCCACAAGTTGGCACCATTCCTGTTGATAAGGTTTTCAAGGTTACCTTGGATCAAGATATCAATGCTAAGGTTAATAAGGTAGGAGATACTGTTAAGTTTACTGTAGCGGAAAATGTTATGGATGGTGATGTTTTACTTGTCCCAGCAGGTACTGCAGGGACCGGTACCATTACGACCGTTCGTAAGCCAGGTCCATTTGGACGCAATGCTAAATTAGATATTCGCTTTGATCATATTCCTGCTATTGATGATACTGAATTCGTTGCTGTACAAGGACAAGAAGCACAAGCTAAGGCTAAGGAAGAAGCCAAGAAGCAACAAATTAAATCTGGTGGTGCTTCCGTAGCTGGGGCCGTATTACTTGGCCCTGTTGGTCTTGTGGGTGGCGCTTTCATCAAAGGTGCTAATATTAATTTGCCAGCGGGTACGGATATTTATGTACAACCAGAATCTCCTGTGACAATTCAAGGTGTCGTTATTGGTGGAGATGGCCTCAACCATGCCAATGATTTGGTTAATGCCACTAAGGTTTCTGAAACAGCACCTGATGATGTGGATGCAGTGACTGGTGAAACAATTGATAACGCGGATAGTACAGCCGATCAAAGTGCAGATGATGCTAGTGATGTAGAGGATACTACAGATACAGATGCTGAAGATAAGGCTGATAATGACGATGAATTAGATTCCGATTCCGTTGTTCCTGAAAGTAAACCAGCTGTTAATGTATCGCAACCAATCGCTGTTGTAAAACGGTCTTAATATAGGAGTGTAACGAGAGTATGAGAAAGCAAAAAGCCCATTTGGCCTTGGCTGCTAGTGTTTTGTGCGCTGTGCAAATGGGGTATGTGCAGGCTGCTGGTCAGACAGGTATGTTTGGCACTACTGTTCCCACAGAATACCAAACGGATATCAATAATGAATTAGCTTCCTATCCTGGAGAATTACGAGATAGCCAAGCTTATGATACTTCCACCATTCGCGTAGTTCGTCGGGATAGTGAAGTGAAAAAAATCACGGCTGAAGGTTTGCCTACCCGCATAGATGCGGACTATATGCGGTATAAAGGGAATACGGGTGATATCGATGCTTCTGGTGATGTAGTAGTAACTCAAGGCACTAAAGAGTTGCGGGCACCACGTGTAACGGGTAATGTGAATACGCAGGAGTATAACACAGCTGGTGGCCCTTATAAGTTTTTGGAAGATGGTGGTAAGTCTAAGAACATGAGTGGTGACTCATTGGCTTATCAAGCAGCGACCCAGTCCATGCAATCGACTAATGTAACAGGTTTCTCTGATCCTTATTATTTTAAGGCTAATAATGTAGATTTTAAGAATAATGTAGGACATATTGATAAGGGAATGGTAACAACCAAGCATGCTATGGCCTGGAAACATACGCCTGACTATCGCATTGAAGGGGAGAATATCGTAGTGTATCCGAACGATAAGGCTGTTATTAAGCATCCTACCTTCTATATTAAGAATACAAAGATTTTATCTTTACCGTCCTATACGGTATCCTTACGGCATGATAAGCCTGGTCAGTTTTCAGCATTTTCTCTTGTACCACGACCTATGTATGATTCCAGTAATGGGATTGGCATTTATGCTAATACAGCAATCCCCACTGGCCAAGCGGGAGAGTGGTATATAAACTATAAACTCTTGTCTAAGGTTGGATTCAAGCCTGATGTGGGGTATCGTCGTTTTATGCCTTGGGGAGAAGCATCTTTTGGCTATTCTAAGGATGATGCGACTCTTTGGGATAAAAAGGTATGGATAGAGAAAATCGGCGAGCTTAAGGTGGATACTAATGCGTATCACTTGGGGAATAGTAAATTTACCATCCGTGGTGGTGCTTCTGGAGGCTACTGGAAGGAAGGGGATACCAAGGGTATGCACTACAAATACTATGGTGAGTTAAGCCATGATACACTTAAACCTTGGACTAATGCTAATGTCCGCTTCTTCGGTGGGTACCAACGTGACTTCTACAAGGCTGATGGTGGCGTGGTTAGATCTATGCCATACTGGGGTGTTCGGTTAAATCAAAAGGTAAATAACCGCTTAGATCTCTGGGCTGGCTATACGCAACGTAACCTTGGTGCGACGCATTCTCCATACCCATTTGATGAAGTGGAAATTCCTAAAGAACTTACTTATGGTGGGACAGTTCACTTGACTGATAAGGATGATGTTTCCCTTAATATTCGTCAAAATGCTGATACTGGCCATATTGAATATAAGAATCTCACTTATCATCGTGATCTCCATTCCTTTGATGCTTATTTCACCTATAAAACCGTTCAAAAGACTTGGGAAATGAAGTGGACTGCTAAGGACTTCTAAGTTATGTGGACTATGTGTAGTGTGATTAAATAGGGGTATGACTATGAAGAAAGTACGGAAAGCGGTTATTCCCGCAGCTGGCTTTGGGACTCGGTTTCTACCAGCCACTAAGGCGCAACCCAAAGAAATGTTGCCCATTGTAGATACACCAGCTATTCAATATATAGTACAAGAGGCAATCGATTCTGGCATTGAAGAAATTCTGATTATCACCGGACGTACTAAACGGTCTATTGAGGATCATTTTGACTCTAATATGGAGTTAGAAACTCTCCTTCAAGCACAAGGTAAGGACAAGCAGCTAAAGATGGTGCAAAACTTAGCGGACATTAAGGTCCACTTCATTCGTCAGCGGTCTCCTAAGGGGTTAGGCGATGCTGTTGCTTGTGCTAAGGCTTTTGTAGGAGATGAACCCTTTGCTGTTCTCTTAGGGGATGATATCGTTTATAATCCTGAAAAACCTTGCTTGAAACAGTTGATTGACTGCTTTAATGAGCATGAGGGCATCGTGTTAGGGGCTCAATTTGTCCCTCAAGACAAGGTATCTTCCTATGGGATCGTATCAGGCCAGCCTATTAATGACACCCTATATAAGGTGACAGGTTTGGTAGAGAAGCCTAGTAAGGAAATGGCTCCTTCTAATTTAGCTGTCCTGGGCCGCTATATTTTGACTCCAGATATTTTTGAAATCTTGGATTATACGAAGCCTGGGGCAGGCAATGAAATCCAATTGACCGATGCTATTGCTGCCTCCAAGCAAGATAAGTATGCCTTGGCCTATGAGGGCATCCGTTACGATACGGGAGATAAATTAGGTTATCTCAAGGCTACTGTTGAATTTGCCCTCCGCAATGAAGAATTGGGAGATAAATTCAAAGATTATTTGAAGTCCCTAGACCTATAATTTTTGTAATTCGTAAGTTTGAGCATCTAAAAAATAGTAGGCCTATGAAATTGCTGAAGAAAGACTAGGAATCCCTAGTCTCTTTCTTTATATTTATTGTCAACCAGAATAGTCATAATAAAGTTGACTGAAATAAGGAATATCAACTATAATAATTTCATGAGTGCTTTTTAATGTTTACTTAACTAGGACTAGTAAAGTGGATAATCTTTGTTTGCGTATAATTTGGAGGCTCTTATGTCGATGTCTGTAAAAAAACTGACTAAGATGGCGTTATTTGTGGCCCTTTTGGTAGTATCTGCCTATCTGTCCATTCCATTGCCCCATCCTATTCCGCCACTGACCCTTTTAACCATGACTGGTTGTTTGATTGCCCTTGTGATGACGCCTAGCGAGACCTTTCTTATTTGCTTAGTCTATGTTCTTCTAGGGGCCGTAGGACTACCTGTTTTCGCTAATGGGGAAGGGGGCCTTGGTGTTATCCTTAACTATAAGGGCGGCTATATCCTCTCCTGGCCCATTGCCTATACCATACTGTCGGCCCTTAAGGGGAATAAAGCCCATTGGCTAGCTTATGGCTTACGGTCCTTAGTAACCATACCGATTATTTACGCCATGGGTGTGGGTGGCCTTATGATTGTGTTAGGCCTAGATTTAAAAACCGCTTGTATGACAGGGGCGCTTCCCTTTATTCCAGGAGATATTATTAAGTGCTTAATCGCAGGATTCCTAGCATGTAAAATTAAGCGCTTATAGGATTATAAGCGTCGAGTAAGAGTGGTTACATAAATTTATCTCATAAGCCTTTCTAAGCGTATACAAAATGCTATAATAGTTAAAAAGAATGACACCCCTAGGGGTGTCATTTGTTGTTGTTAACGCTAGTTGTTATAGGAGTGGGTTATGCAAGTCAACCACGCTAGTTTACATATATTTGATTTTACTGCTAGTTTGGCGGTTTACTCAGAACATGAACTTAAGATAGGTGATCAACCCATTCAAGATTACCTAGCTTCCCATGTAAGTAAAGCTTTTAAGGATCCTGCTTGTAGGACGGGTTCTCTCAATCCAGGGGGAATCGTCGCCAAATGGATTCAGGCTTATAAGGAGGGCGCTCTATCCTTTATAGAGCTGTCTAAACACATGGGTGAGAGAACCTTTGATTACATGAAACAAGCTACGGAAGGATGTATTATTGATACCATCGTCTGTGAAGCCGTTACCGATCGATCGTATCTCTGTCTCCTCCAATGTCAGGCTCATGATGCATATACCCATCAACTTTTTTCCGAAGATGATGGGTCCTTAGCGACGGAACTTGTTCCCCATAAAGCCGTTCTTCCAACGGCAACGCAAAAGTTGCGGGCCTATTTGGCTATTGATATGGACGATTATTCGATCAAACTCTTTGAACCAAAGGGTCAATATGATGGAGAGGTAACCTATATATTGGCCGACCGAGTCTTACAAATTGGGACACAACAATCTACGCGAGATACCATTCGAAAGGTGCAGAAAATAGTAGATAAGGTGGCAGAAGCCCATGAATCTGATGGGGTAGAGGCTCTAGCCAAAACAAAGTCCTTCATAGCAAAGAATGCGGAAGTATCTGATACCTTGGACCCTGTACGAATTGTGGAAGAGGTCTTTACTAATAGCATACAAGTGGAAGCGGCTAAAAAAGAGCTAGAAGAAGAACATATGCTAGCCCCGTTACCGGTTAATCGCGACTTTGCAACTAAGGTGGGGCAGATGCATAAAATTAAGACAGATACGGGGATTGAGATTTCTTTTCCCGTGGAATATATGAAAAAGCGAGACTTTATTGAGATTGTGACTAATGATGATGGCTCTCTTCGGATAGAGGTAAAGAATATTAACAAAATTATCAATAAGTAGGAGGTTAGTTATGTCTAAAAAAGATAAACATAAGAAAACCAACGCTTTACGTATGTTAGATACTCATAAGGTGACCTATGAAATCTCTGAGTATGAGTGGGAGGATGGTCGCAATACAGGCCTCCATGTAGTAGAAGCGTTAGGGTTGGAGGCGCCACAGGTTTTCAAGACACTCGTGGGCAAGGGGACTAAAACGGGTCCTGTCGTTTTCTGCATTCCTGTGGCAGAGGAATTGGACCTCAAACAAGCAGCTCGTGTATCAGGAAATAAGTCGGTAGAGTTAATCCATGTTAAGGATCTCTTGGGTTTGACTGGTTATCTCCGAGGGGGCTGTTCACCTGTGGGTATGAAGAAGGCCTTTCCAACCTATTTTGATGCAACTATGGAAAATTTTGTCCAAGTTTATGTAAGTGCAGGCCTTCGAGGCATGCAGATGAAGGTAGATCCTCATGCCTTGGCAGGGGTTGTAGATGCTAGCTTTGTGCCCTTGACTATAGCAGAAACACACGGAGATGGTAATCATGGCTAAGAAGTATTACGCTGTTAAAGTAGGCCGACAAGTAGGAATTTACCAGACTTGGGCAGATTGTCAAAAACAAGTACAGGGCTATAGCGGTGCTATTTTTAAATCCTTTCCCACTGTAGAGGAGGCGGAGGCCTTTATAGGTGATACTAAAGGTCAATCCTTAGGTGATTTTTTGGATGACCCGAAAGAGACAAGACTACCTTATGGTCCCCATGTTCTAGTAGCCTATATTGATGGATCTTTTGATAAGCGTCTTGGCCTTGTAGGTTCTGGAGGAGTTATCTTTTACCAGGGCCAGAAGGAAGAATTTTCCTTTGGTACTAAGGACCCTCAGTATACGGAATTTTGGAATGTAGCAGGTGAATTGTTGGCGGCTATGTACGCTATGAAGTATGCTCTTGAAAAAGGGGCTAAGGAGTGCGCCCTCTACTATGATTATATGGGGATTGAGAAGTGGGCAACCCAGGCATGGAAACGGAATAATGCCCTTACACAAGCCTATGCTAAGTTTGCTCAGGAAGCTATGAAGTCCATGTCAATCCACTTTCACAAGGTCGCTGCCCATACGGGCGATACCTATAATGAAAGGGCGGATATACTGGCTAAAGGAGGGCTTAGTAAGGTTAAGTAGAGGGATTTGTGCTATACTTATGGACATAACATACTCAATTCCTAACTTTATGTAAGTATTGTTTGTTTTGTATAGACATATAGAAGCTGGCTTAGTATGTCCTTGAATATGGATAAAAGGAGTTATATGAATATTATCGTAACTGGAGGGGCCGGGTTTATTGGTTCCCATCTAGTAGACCGTTTAATTAATGATGGTCATAGGGTCCTTGTAATAGACAATTTATCGACTGGACTTAAGGCTTTTGTTAATGATCGAGCAGAATTTCTTCAAATGGATATTCGAGACCAAAAGTTGGGGCAAGTTTTTTGTGATTTTAAGCCGACTTATGTTTTTCATGAGGCAGCCCAAACCATGGTGCCGGATTCTATGAAGGACCCAGCTAATGACTGTGATATTAACTTAAAAGGGCTTATCAATGTCTTAGAGGCTTGTCGTCAAGCTGGAGTTGAGAAGATTTTGACACCTTCTTCAGCAGCTGTTTATGGTGACTTGGATAGCTTACCTCTCACAGAAGAGATGACAGGGCAACCAACATCCTTTTATGGACTCACTAAAATGACCATGGAACACTATTTGAGGATTTATCAGGACGCTTTTGGCTTGGACTATATTTGCTTCCGTTACTCCAATGTGTATGGTTCGCGTCAAGGAGATGGGGGCGAAGGTGGCGTTATTTCCATTTTTGCCAAATTAGCTGTTCAGGATAAGACTCTTCAGATTTTTGGGGATGGTCAGCAAACGCGTGACTTTATCTATGTAGACGATGTGGTAGAGGCCAATATATGTGGTATGAACCATAAGACGGTAACGGGTGTCTTCAATGTGTCTACCAATAAGGGGGTTTCTGTAAATAGTCTTGTTAAGACCTTCAATACGGTGACCGGTAAAGAATTGTCTGTGGACTATGGAGCAGAGCGAGCTGGCGATATTCGTCATTCTCGTTTAGATAATGAGAAGGCAAAGGTAGAACTTGGCTTTACTGCTAAGGTGTCCCTTGAGGAAGGCCTTGTGACAACCTATGAATATTTTTTACAGAATAAGTAGGCGCCTATGTTGACCTATGTGATGATTGGTCTAGGTTTGTGGAACCTCATCGTTACTGCTATCTATGGACTAGACAAGTTCTTTGCCGTGAAAGAGAAGCAACGGATTTCAGAGTTTAGCCTCCTCTTTTTTGCCTTTTGTTTTGCTGGACTAGGAGCTCTTTTGGGTATGGCTCTATGCCAGCATAAGATAAGAAAGTGGAAGTTTAGGGTTCTTATACCTGTAGCTGTTCTATGGGAGACATTTTCTTTAGGCTATGCCTATTTTTATTTCTCTTAAGGGAGTATTTATATTGGATATGTGTGAAGGGAAAAGTTAGTCATGAAAGAAATGGAACTGCCCTCTGGCTTTAGTATAAACTATGAGGGAATCCTCAACGACTGGGCTGTTAGGGAGGCTGACTTGGTAGCCCTTAAACCGCAGTTGGATGAGCTCTGGTTGGCCAGCGATCGCTTACGTCAAGAAGGTATCGTTGAGGGGCACTTATCTAAGGATGGCACACCTGAGCCTGTCCTATTTTCTCGGCTACCCTATGTTGAAGAAGGGTCTATCAACACGCCTGCTGTTATGGATGAATTGGATCAATTGGGCTCCTATGCGAGAGAGAATATTGATACGGTTGTATCCTTTGGTATCGGTGGGTCCTATTTAGGAAATAAGGTTCTCTTTGATGTTCATGGGGGACCCTTCTGGAATGCCATGACCGCCAAAGAGCGGAATGGCTATCCCACTATTCATTTCGCCGGACATACTGTTGACGCCCGCTATATCCAAGGTCTATGTAAGTCTTTGAAACAGAGTCAGATGCATAAGCAGTTGACGGATGGCTTTGAATCTCCTTATAAGGTTATGTTGGTGGTCATCTCTAAGTCTGGTTCTACTATAGAGCCTATGGCTAACTTTATGGTTGTAGAAAAGTACCTTAAAGAGGCAGGTATAGACTATGAAGTGGTTGCGGTAACAGATACTCGAGAGGGGCAAGAGCCAACTATTCTTAGAGACATGGCTGATAAAAACCATTGGCGGGTCTTTTCCGTTCCTCATGGTGTGGGGGGCCGCTTTTCTATATTCTCTGAAGTAGGTTTGGTGATGGGAGCCCTCATGGGCTTTGATATCCATCAATTTTTGGCCGGTGCTAGAGCTATGGATCAGGCTTGTCAAAATCGGAATATTTATCAGAATCCAGCCCTTTTATCAGCAGCCCTTAAATATGTAGCTGCTGAGAAGTATGGCCGTCATATAGAAGTCTTTATGCCGTATGGTCAATGTTTACATTCCTTATCTGATTGGTATGTACAACTACTGGCAGAATCTCTAGGCAAACACCGAGCAGATGGGACCCTCTATGGTCGGACACCGGTGGCCGCAGTGGGCACTACAGATATGCATGCTCAGGTACAAGAACACCAGGAAGGCCGATTGGATAAGGTTGTTCAATTTATTAAGATTAAAGAGTGGACGGAAGATGTTACGGTACCAGATACTTATGCTTCCTATCCTAAGGTTGATGTCTTTGCTAGCACAGGGTTAACGGATATTTTAAATGTAGCCTTGGACTCCAACCGTGAGGCCTTATCCTCTGACCATCGCTTTAACATGATGGTGGAAATTCCTCAGTTGAATGCTTTCTATCTAGGGCAGCTTATGTTTATGTACTGTTGGGCAATTTTCTTTGAGTCCCAGTTAGCAGGTGTAGATGCTTTTGATCAACCAGGTGTAGAGGTCTATAAACGACTGTTAGGGCCTAAATTGCAGGTTGTAAAGGAGAAATAAGATGAATATTCTCGTTACTGGTGGGGCCGGTTATATTGGGTCTCACACTGTTCGTGCTCTTCTTAGGGCTGGGCATACGCCTATTATTGTGGATAATTTATCTCGTGGCCATAAGGCGTCCGTACCAGATGGAGTGATTTGTCTAGAAATGGATATAGCCGATCCTGCTATGGTGAAGGTCATGAAGGACTACTCTATTGAAGGAATCATGCATTTTGCGGCTCATTCCCAAGTAGGGGAATCGATGGTTCATCCTTCTATTTACTATGAAAATAACGTAGTTGGGTCCTGGAAACTTATTGAATCTGCACGCAAAGCTGGGGTTAACTATTTTGTGTTCTCTTCGACTGCTGCTGTTTATGGGGAACCAGAAGAGGTTCCTATTAAGGAAGGGGCTAAACTTAATCCAACAAATGTATATGGGCGAACTAAGTTGATGATTGAGCAAATCTTGGAAGATTATAGTAATATTTATGGCATGACCTATGTGGCTCTTCGTTATTTTAATGCGGCTGGGGCTGATCCGTCGGGCCTAATTGGGGAAGACCACAGCCCTGAGACTCATTTGATTCCTCTTGTATTATCTGCGGCCTTGGGAATACGTCCTAATATTACCGTCTTTGGACAGGATTATGATACCGCTGATGGGACTTGTGTTCGTGATTATATTCATGTAAATGACTTGGCCTCTGCCCATGTATTGGCTATGGATTATTTAGCTAAAGGCCATGAATCGACCGTGTTTAATTTGGGTTCTGGCGAAGGTTTTTCCGTGAAAGCAATTATAGATACCGCTAAGGTTATAACTGGAATTGATTTTCCTGTGGTTTATGGGGAACGACGTGCCGGTGATCCATCGACTCTGATTGCTTCTTCACAGAAGATTAAGGATACATTGGGTTGGGAACCAGTCTATTCCAATGTAAATGATGTGATTGCTGATGCTTGGAAGTGGCATCAAGCACATCCTTATGGCTATAATGATAAAAATCGGTAAACCTTGCTATATGGTGTTAGTGTATTTTGGTTGCTGAGGTAGGAGGGACCAGTTTTAGGGCCCATATGATATAAAAAGTGATTGATAGTCACATTTATAGGAAACTTTATAAAGACTCCGAATTACTTAGGTAATGAGGAGTCTTTTTTTGCCTTTTAGACCTCTATGACGGTATAGGGACTAGGTATTGTGATGTGAGGATTGTTTCTTATGGATGAACTAATAGTACATATACGAGCTTGGTATGAAACTTGGAAAGATAAAATTCGAGTTACCTGGGCTAGGGGTAAGTGGTGGTATATAGGTCTTGCTTTAGTTTTTCTAGGAGTCTGTCTTTATACAGTCATCTATCCCTATCAGTCGATGGCTGGAAGGGAGGCTATGTCCGTATTGGACCAAGGTGGTTTAGATAGAGAGCAGGACGTTCAAGAAGAACATAAATCCCATCATAAAGAATCTAAGGACACGTTTCAAAACAGGGATAGAAGCCAGGAGCCCGATGTAAGTCCGGATAAAGATGTGACCTTACTGCTAGGGGTTGCACCGGTAGAAAAGCCTTATCCTTTAACTTCTATATTCGGCGATGAAAATAGTTTTAAGGCTGCTATGAATCTAGACCCTAAGATGGCAGACCAAGCTCAAGTTAGTGGAGATAAGAAGATCGGCGCTAGGCATGATGGGTTAGCGAAAGGGAGACGCCCAGATACAGAGGGCGGTTCAGGAGATTATTTGTTGCAGTCCCCTTCAGTTCACAAGTATGAAAATGGGTCTAGTAGACCTTGGAGTCAAGAGGATGCTCTTAGTAATAAGCGGAGCCCAGAGCCAGCCCAGGTGATCCTACGAGGGCTGATAGGGGGTTCAGACCCTCAGGCCCTGATTGACTATGGTGGTCAATCATACTGCCTGTCTCTTGGGGAGAGGCAGGGAGGACTCCTTTTGGAGGCTATAAAGGATCAAAGGGCTCTGATATCAATTGGAGGTAATAGCCAATGGCACAGTTTATGAGTTTAATTTGTAAGATTGTCTTGCTTATGCTAGGAGGTTTATGTTTGACGTCCTTTTCTTTTCAAGAGACTTTTAACCAGGATGGAAGCGTTCAGAACAAGGATTTTTACATTGATAGAGCCAACAATTGTGTGCTGGGAGCAGAACCTATATCGATGAACCTTAAGGAGGCCCCCTTACAAGCCTTAGTTACGGGTATAGGAAAGACCTATCATATGAATATTATAGGGATTGAATCTCTAAAAGGGACCGTCTCTGGCACCCTTGAGGGCCAGGATGGACAAGAGATTTTGGAATCTTTAGCAGGGCTCAAGCATTTTTCTCTTCAGCGGCAAGGAGACCTGTATTTTATAGATGGGACGGATATGGGAGATAAGGACGATGCTAAACAACCTATCTTGTTGGAGCCTCAGCATCTGAGGCCAGAATCATTAAAGGCTGTCTTGAGTAGCTTAGTAGATCCCACGAATATTGCTGTTCTTAAGGAAAACAATGCCCTTCTCCTTAGGGTAAAACCCAGTCAAGCCCAGGCTATTTATAGCCTTTACCCGCAATTAGATAAGGAGCCCAAACAGGTTCGTTTAGAGGCGACCATCCTAGCCTATGAACAATCCTATGCTAAAGAGCTAGGCATTAATTGGTCCTGGCTAGGCCTTAGTAATCATGGTGCGGATACTAGTAAATCTTACGGGGCTATATCTTTTGGTAAGGCGTCTGATGGTAATCCTTATCGCTGGTTTGTTAAGCCAGAATTATCGGCTTCTCTGGCTCAGGGCAAGGCTAGCCTAATCGCCAAACCATCCATTATGACCCTCAATGGGGAGGAGGCTAAAATACTTATTGGTGATCGGGTTCCAGTTCTTGAGGAAAGCACTACAAATGGAGAAAAATCCAGTCATGTACGATATGAAGATGTGGGAATAAAGCTCATTGTGACTCCTTATATTAGCCCTGATAAAACGGTGGACGCCTCTGTTTACGCAGAGGTGTCATCTCCAACGCTAGTATCAGAGATGAAAGCCTATAAAATCTCCACCCGCCAGGCCCAGACTCGGGTTAGGATGAAACCGGGCGAAGTTTTGGTTATTGGGGGCCTCATGGATAATCGGACCGGGGCTCAATATAAAAAAATTCCCTTCTTAGGAGATATACCCCTCTTAGGGAAGCTCTTTCAGCATGCGCGTAAAACTAAGGACAAGGTAGAAATGGTCATGCTAGTTAAGGCTAGCGTCCTATAGTATAATAAGTATGATTGTTTTCGCGTAAGTAGATGGGGTTGTATGGAACGAATTCGGATAATTGGACTTGAAAAATCCTTTGGTATCAAGCAGGTATTCTCTAATGTTTCCTTTGAATTAGCACAAGGGGAACGCTTGGGCTTAGTAGGCCCTAATGGGGCGGGAAAGTCTACCCTTTTGAAGTGCATCTTAGACCTAGAAGAGCGCGATGGCGGTCAGGTTGTTAAGTCTCCTGTAGCTACCATTGGCTACTTGCGGCAGGATGTAGACTTGGGTGATGCAAGCCTAAGGCAGGAAATGGAGACAGCCTGGGCGGATATTCATCGTTTGGAAGAGCAATTGACAGAATTGACCGCTCGTCTAGCTGACCAAGAGGCAACATCGGCTGACTTAGCTCGGTTGGACTACTTACAAAATCGTCTAGAATGGCTAGGAGGCTATGACTATGAGCGGCAAACCCAACGGATTGTCCTGGGCCTAGGCTTTAAGGAGGAAGACCTGGATAAGCCAGCATCCGCCTTTTCTGGAGGGCAAAAGACGCGGATTAATTTAGCAAAAGCCTTAGTGCGGCAGCCAGACTTCCTCTTTTTGGATGAACCCACTAACCATTTAGATATGGACATGTTAGAATGGTTGGAAAACTACCTCCTTTCCTATAAGGGAGGCATTCTAGTAGTCAGTCATGACCGCTATTTCCTGGATCGGATTGTTACGGGTGTGGTTGAGTTAGACCACCACAAGTCCCGGACTTACCGTGGTAATTATAGTCGCTACCTCAAGCAAAAAGAGGCCAACTTTAAAGCCGACCTCAAGGCTTATGAGAAACAACAAGAACAGATTAAGAAGACGGAAGAGTACATCGACAAGTACCGAGCTGGCATTAAGTCTAAAATGGCACGTGGTCGCCAATCTCAATTAGACCGCCTAGAGCGTTTAGAGGCTCCAGAGACCAGTCATAATTTATCCTTTTCTTTTCCAAAGGCGGCTATGTCTGCAGATAAGGTGTTAGTCTTAGACCGGGTAGCTTATGCTTATCAAGAGGGACATCCTGTTTTTGAGGAGGTGTCCTTTGTTATCCGCCGTGGTGAAGCAGTGGCCCTTATTGGCGCTAACGGGGCAGGTAAATCCACCTTGGTAAAGACCATCGTAGGAGACCTACATCCTAGCCAAGGTTTTGTAGATGTGGGTAATCGGGTCCAAGTGGGTTATTTCTCACAAGAACACGAGGAACTTCATGACCACTGGGAGGTCCTTGATGAAATCGTCAACAATTTCGGCTTTAAGGAGGAAGAGGCTCGTAAGGCCTTGGGGTCCTTTATGTTCCGTGGGGATGATGTCTTCAAAAAGGTAGGGGACCTATCTGGGGGTGAAAAGGCCCGTCTGGCGCTTTTGAAACTTTTCTTGCAAGGTAATAATTTCTTGATCTTAGATGAACCGACCAACCATTTGGATATTCCTACGCGGGAGGTTGTGGAAGAAGCCTTGAAGAACTTTGATGGTACGTGTTTAGTTATTAGCCATGACCGCTACTTCTTGGATCAGGTGGCCAAGCGGATCATCGATCTTGAACAGGGGCATATTTTAGATTTCCAAGGTAATTTTACCGACTTTAAGGAGGCCCTTAATCAGGGACGTATTCACTTGCCTGGTCAGGCGGACTCTGGATGGGTAGCAAGCGAGCTAGTCTCAACAAATGGACCTAAAAACTCTTCGAGTGTGGGGGTTATGACAAACTCGCCTAGCCCAGAAAAACAGAAGAATGGTCTTCATCCGCTGCCAGCTGAAGAAGGTAAGTCTAATCCTAAGAAGGAAGCTAAGCCCAATGATTATATGCGGGAGAAAAAGCTAGACCAAGTGGAAACGGAAATCGCCCGCTTAGAGGCAACCATTAAGATGTACGAGGTACAGCTGATGAATCCAGCAGTTCAAGCGGATAATAATCAAATGGCTAGCTTGGCTAGCAACATAGCGCAAGCAAATAGTGAACTAGAGGCCCTTTATGAAAGCTGGGAAGCCTTATCAGAATAAGTATAGATAGGAACGTATGGAATTTTTGGACTTGGCCACATGGGTGGTTATTGGACGGCTAATCGTCATAGATATTTTACTAGCTGGTGACAATGCAGTTGTTATCGGCATGGCTGCAAGTAAGTTAAATTCTAGCTTACAAAAGAAGGCTATACTCTGGGGGACACTAGGGGCTATTATACTGAGGCTCTTGTTTGCCACCCTCTTAGTGGAGGCCTTATCGTATATTCCTGCCTTACACATTATAGGCGGGGCTGTTTTGCTTTGGATTGCTATTCAGCTCTTAGTGGGAGATGAAGAGCCGGAGACGATTCAAGCTAAGTCTAAGCTCCTCCCAGCTATTGCGACCATTGTCATGGCTGATGCTATGATGTCCATTGATAATGTGCTAGCCGTTGTAGGGGCCTCACAAGGTCACTTAGAATACGTGGTCGTAGGTATGCTCGTGACGGTACCTCTTGTCATATATGGGTCTACTATTTTTGCCAAGGTTATTAATCGCTACCCAGTTATTTTATATGTAGGAGGTATGCTTCTAGGCTGGGTAGGGGGCGAGATGATGACTGAGGACAGGCTCTTGGAACCCTATATTGGCGGCTATGAACTTTGGATTAAGCTCCTCTGTATAGTCTTTGTGTTAGTATTAGTGACGATTCTTAAGTATAGACGTCACATTGGTCAAGAGAAGGGATAAGATGAGAAAGAAAATAAAGAATCAAGCCCCAGTTGAATTGGGTCAAGAGGTATCCCTTTGGATTGATGGCTTAGGATCCAATGGAGAAGGGGTTGGCCGTGTGGATAATTACACGGTCTTTGTTCCCTATGCCCTACCTGGGGAAGAAGTAAAGGTCATAATTGAGACGGTCAAGAAGACCTATTCTATCGGCCGTTTGACCAAGCTTTTACAAGCCTCTCCAGAACGGCAAGAGGCCCCTTGTGAACTCTACGGCATTTGTGGTGGCTGTCAATTACAACATACTACTTATGAAAATCAACTGGCTCTCAAGACGCAAAAGGTTAAGGATATAATGGTTCGTATAGGTGGACTGGAGGAAAACCGAGTCTTGCCAGCCATAGGGCCTCAAAATCCTTGGTCTTATCGTAACAAGATGCAAATGCCTGTTGGAGGGAACCAGGATCATCTTCGTATGGGATTTTATAAAAGGGGATCTCATGCTATTGTGGATGGGACTAATTGCCTTATTCAGCGGCCAGAAAATAATGAGATTGCCAAAGTTTGCTACGATTTGGCCCATGATTTAGGGGTAGAACCGTATGATGAAAGAACTGGTAAAGGTTTCCTTCGTCATGTCATCGGCCGTGTGGGCCAAGACCAATGGATGGTCATATTAGTAGGGACTGGTCCCAATCTTCCTCGGCAAGAGGAATGGGTTCAAGGCATTCGCCAAGCCCTGCCTAAGGTGTCTTCCATTGTTTTAAATATCAATGATCGTAAGACTAATGTTATCATGGGGCCTAAGAACCGCTTGCTATGGGGAGAGACTTACATACAAGATACCATTGAAGATTTGACCTTTTCCTTAAGTCCTCATTCTTTCTTCCAGGTGAATCCCGAACAGACAGCAGTCCTATATAATAAGGCGTTGGAATTCGCCGACCTATCAGGTGGTGAAAGCGTTATTGATGCCTACTGCGGAACAGGGACTATATCTCTCTTCTTGGCTCATAAGGCCAAGCGGGTTATCGGTATAGAAATCGTGGAACCAGCTATCCTAGATGCCCGTAAAAATGCGGCTGCTAATGGGTTTTCCAATACGGAATTTATTGTTGGTGATGCGGCTATAGAAATGCCTAAGCTCTATAAGAAGGGTGAACGACCTGATGTAATCGTATTTGACCCGATTCGGGCCGGTTGTAAGGAAGAAGTCCTCGTAGCAGCGGCGGGTATGAAGCCAAAGCGAATGGTTTATGTATCCTGTAATCCGGCCTCTATGGCCCGAGATATAGCTATCCTCCGCCCTTTAGGCTATGAGGTGGTGAAGGTTCAACCGGTAGATATGTTTCCTCAAACCTCTCACGTGGAGGTGATCGCAAAACTTGTCAGAGTAGATGCTAAGGAAGAATAGTTTAGTTAAATTAAATAGATAAAATATTTGTGGCTATAGGGGTTCAGTAGTATAATGAATTAAAAGACAATCCCCCCACATCCTTTTTAAAGGACAGACCAGTTCTGACGTGGGGCTTTTTTGTATAAAAAAGCCGATAAAGACTAGCTTTACCGGCTAAAAATTCCATATGATTTCAAAAGAGTTTTCTTCTTCGTTTACGATGATCTTTTGAATAAGGGTATGAACGAGGTTCTGCTTAGCTGACATATCATCAGATGAGACAATAGATTCAAAGCTATCTTTTAGTGATAATACATCGCTAGGGGATAGCTTCTTTTCTGTTTCAGGCAGCTGAGGTGTAGAGAGCTTAGTAATCGTTTCTTGCAGTTTGTTTTTTTCCTCTTGTAGCGAATTGATGCGGTCGTGAATATCATCTATGGCAATGCCATCTAACTGATATAAATCTAAGAGGCGTGATATTTGTCCTTGGATAGAGATAATCTGTTTTGATAGTAACTCTATTTCCAGGTCATTATTGGGAGCTGGTGGTGGAGTGGATGACTGTAGAATACTTTCAAAGTAATCATGACAGGTGAAGAGCTTGCGAATTTCATTGAGGATAATATTGTCTAGTACAGGGACGGCGTAGCTAGGATTCTTACAGTTAGGATCTATGATATATTTCTTATTAGACTTTGCCCTGGAATAACAGGTGTAATATGGCCTGTATGAGCGATTTATACCACGTCCGCTATAATTACCCTTAGCCAGGTAACGAGCGCCGCAGTGAGCACAATAGAGCAATCCACCAAGCAATGTTTTACTTTTAAATGGCCTGTTGTGATATTTCTTTTTTCTTACCTCAAGCAAATCTTGGGCTCGATTAAAGGTTTCGGTAGAAATAATGGCATCATGTTGGCCATCATATGTCTCTCCGCCATAGCTTATCTTACCAGTATAAAGAATCATGGAAAGGGTACTACGGATAACTGACTCATGAAAGTCTTTACCATATTTATTAGATATAATCTGTTTAATCTGGTAAATAGGAATCTTTTTATTAAAAAGCTCAAATATATCTTTAACAACGGCCGATTCGTAGTCATTGATTATGAGTTGGCCATCAATGTAATTGTAGCCAAAAGGCTCATGCCCACCGCCATGCCATAGACCGTTCTTAGCACGCTCTACACGGCCCATCATTGACCGCTCTTTAATTTGTTCACGTTCTAGTTGAGCAAACACAGAGAGAATCCCAATCATAGCTCGTCCAAAAGGCGATGAGGTGTCAAAGTTTTCATTGAGTGAAACAAAATCAATGCCATTCTTCAAGAATACGTCCTCAATAATATAAAGTGTATCCTTCTGACTACGAGATAGGCGGTCTAACTTATATACAAGAACGCAATTGACTCTCTTGGCTTTTATATCATCCAGCAACTGTGATAAGGCTGGGCGAGACATATTAGATCCGCTGAAACCGCCATCAATATATATATTATAGATATTCCATGCCCTGGAACGGCAATAGGCGGTTAATCTATCGCGTTGGGCGTCAATAGAGTAGCCTTCATTAGCTTGTTCCTGTGTAGAAACACGGATATAGATACCTACATTTTTGGTACACATAAATAAAACCTCCTGGGGTATGACAAATACGCCCTGGAGGTGATATAATCGAGTTGCGTGGTTCGATTATATATCCCTCCAAGGTATGTAATTAACTACTGGCCCTCATCCTGCGCCAACAGGGTGGGGGTCTTTTTATTTTTAGCCGAGTGCAAATCATTTATTTTCCTGCCGACTTATTGTATACTAGAGTTCACAATGGAGGAGGTGTACAGCATGGATTTTGTAAAAGATTATATCGCTTGGCTAAAAGATAACATGACTCAAGTTGAAATTAATGATGACATTACTGAACTCACAACTCCTTTTTTAGATCGGCATAACGATTACACACAGATATACATTATTAAAACTGATACAGACGCATTTAAAATATCCGATGATGGATACATCATCTCCGACTTGGAAGCGTCTGGCATAGATGTTCTTAACGGCAAAAGAGGACAATTATTTAAGCATATACTTAGTAGACAAGGGATTTCTTTTAATAAAGATACCTTGGAACTGTATGTCGACATTAGTGGAAAGAAAAACATCCCATTTTCACAGCATAGATTGTTGCAAGCTATGCTTGATGTAAATGATTTGTTCTATCTGTCAAAAACGAATGTAGCGAAAGCCTTTGTAGAGGATGTAATCTCTTTCTTTGATGCTAATGATATCTTTTATACTGAGAATGTATCAGTTGGCGGCAAGACTGGCTATATGCATGCCTTTGATTTTGTCTTACAAAAGAATAAGACAAACCCTGAACGCTTCGTTCGTGTTTTGAACAATGCGGACAAAGCTAATATGGAACGTGTGCTTTTCTCTTGGCAAGACATTAAAGACAATCGCAAGGACGACAGTAAATTGATCGTTTTATTGAATGATTTAAATAAAACTGTTAGCCCATCTGTCGTTGACGCATTTAAGCAGTATGACGTAAATCCAATTATGTGGTCTAATCGCAATAGCGTTATCAGCCAGCTTAATTAAGAAAATAAGTTGGCATCAATTGATGCAATTCTATCAATATGGTTCAATTCGCAAAACTTTTGAAAAGCTCCAATCATATCTGACGGATCCAACTGGATTAAATCATTAAAATTGAATAGAGGGAAGAACTCTGATAACTTAGGGTCGTCAAGTTCAAATGCCCAGCTTCCCGTGCTATCTGTTTGGTGGAATACATGTATGTGTGTTCCACCTATTTTATTTCCATCAGGATTTACGTGAGGCTTAGTGTCGATATCTAACCGTAGCAAGACGAGCGTTTTGTAAACTCTATTTTGATAGGTTACCTTCGTTAAACGATAGGTCCCTCGATATGCGTCAAGCAAGTATTCCTGATTCGAACGCACTCCAGTGAGACGATAGGTTTTCTTTTCCCCAATAGTGGGGAATTTGATTGAGTTGTCTTGGAATAATTTTGGTTCAGTAAGACATTCCAGGAGCTCCTGATTATCTTCTGAGAAAATATCTATCATTATAGTTACCCCCTTGTTGAGATTATTAATTATTGATGCGCATTAATTAATATATGATAATGGCTAATTTAATTGCTTTTCTCGTAAATTATAGGCCGCCGTAATAAATGGCGGCTTTTTTATATTATTTATAAGCGTCTAGCTTGTTCGCATATTCAACTTGGAATTCTTTGTTAAAGGCCATGTGATACGCTTTGTAGAATGCTAGATTAGCCAATGTATAACCTATTGTTCCAGGTTTAACATCAGCTGGTTCTCTAGGTGCGTAGTCTACCCATCCTGACCAGTTTCCGTATTTATCCTTATGATTTTGTGCTACGTGACTGACTTTCACTTCTTGACGGTCGTAATCATACAAGAACCGTTCTTTGATAACATAAATTTCTTGTTGGCCAAGGAGCTTATGCCCATAGGTGACGTCGATTATATAATATGGCGGTGCATATTTGTTTACGGAGACACTGTCTAAATCAATATAGCTTTCAGTTGTTATATTTTGTTGAAATCCAACAAAATGCTGTGAGTACACTATGCCAGTAGATAGACTTACAATGGCAACTAAAATCATAATTACTTTTCTCATAACACACTCTCCTGAACCATGCTAACAATTATTGGTAAATTCTATTTCCCTGTAGCACCTAGCGCATACATGGCTTCCATGTATCCATATGTGTTTGGCTGTAGAATAATTGTCTTTGGCTTTTTGTGTACTCCTTTTTTGATAACATTTCCAGTCCGTCCATCTATAAAGTTTGTTTCTGCCAGTGTCATAGTAATCACACCTGTATTGTAGTCGTAGTGAAAACGCTTTACATATTCAGTGATAATGTGCGTCTGTGGAAAACGCCCATACACTGGCATGGTTATATCGAATACCTTTTGATCTTCACTGACATTTGTCTTGAGGAGATATTGTGGTGCCATTTGAATTTCGCCTTGAACGTTTGGCACCATTGCATATCCATTATATGGATTTAATTCAGTTATAGTGATAGCGTGAGCACTAAAGGTTAAGGACCCTAATAGTGCTGCAATACATAATACCTTTTTCATAACACACACTCCTTAAAAAATAAATAATCACGATTATCGAATTTATACATTCCTGCAGTTAGACACTCCATTATATTGCTATTGGAGAATCGTAGTATCGTTTGACAGCATCAAATTCTTTTGAAATCACTCTAATGAAATTGTCGTAATCATTCGTTGTTCTGATGAAATTTAATGTGTTGTCAAATGCATTTTGATAAGAAACAACAAACTCTGAATCGATTTCAATTTGCCGGTAGTGGGAACGTAGAAAATTAGTTGAGTTTAATGAGGCTTGCTTGCTTAATCCAAATACATATCGATATGTGAAATAGCAATCTTGCGGTGGAATTGTATTATCACTCCTGTGAGCAACTATGTAATACAGAACTAATGGTGCAGGCGCCAACAATTCACGTGCAAACATATTTGCCTCTGCTTCTTTTACAGAATAGGCAAGATCGTTTCTGCTGGTTAAGTGTTTGCATACAATATGGCCAATTTCATGCGCAATACTCCAGTTTGTTCGTTCTTTTGTGACATCGTTATTATACGTTATATGTAATATATTATGCTCTGGCGAACAGAATGTGGCCGCATCATCTGATTGTGCTATTGTTCTTGAAAATTCAAACAAAGACAAATTTAGCCCTTTAGCCTCATGTTCAAATGTGTCGAAGGTGACGTTGTATACTTCGGACATATATTGCATGACAGCATCCATATTTGTGCCTAGTGACGTCTCATCATTGAAAAGCATACGGAGTTTATATGCCTCATAGTCTGCACCGTAAAATGCAGTGTTCATATAATAACCTACTTTCCTTTATTCTCTAATACTAAGAACTCCATATATCTTAGGAGTGCATCTTTATCGGCATCGGACAAATTATTGTAATTTCGTTGAAGCGATATAAATCGGCTATCCCCGGACAAGTTGTTGGCGTCAACGTTTGAAGATTCTACCTTTAGCGCTTTAGGGCTAAATCTAGGGTCTATATCTGACTTTTGTACATGCAATGCATCTGCGATTTTTTGCACATTACCTGCATTGGGCGTAGAGCGTTGTGCAAAATAACCAGAGAGTGTTGACACGGGGATCCCTGTCATTTCAGATAATTGCTGTTGCGTATAATTGCATGTCAATCGTTTTAAATTTTCAGATATAGTTCGTCTTAATTTTTTATCATATTCAGATAAACTTGGGCGAGCCATAATAATTACCTCCTAATTCACCTTACCTTTAATGTAATTATAACGAGTAAAATCAATAGTTTCAATACTGAAAACGAAAAAATGACGATTTTTTTCGTTTTAGGTATTGACAGTACGAGTTTATTCGTTTATCATGTGTACATGAGCTGCTAACGAAAGGAGGTGCGTATATGATGTTGATTACACTAAGAGCGGCCAGAGTTAACTGTGGTTATTCGCAACAAGAGGCTGCCAAATTGTTGGGCATCCATTATCAAACATTATCCAAATGGGAAAATGATTCTTCTGATATGCCGATGTCAGCAATTTCTAAAGCCTCTGATGTTTACCACATTCCGGCTAACAATATTTTTTTTGGCAATGAAAACGAGTTTATTCGTAATTCAAGGAAAAACAATGAATAATAGTCGACTAAACTCGTAACACCACGGAGGGATATATGACAGAATTACAAATTTTTAAGAACAACGTATTTGGACAAGTCAGAGTTATTGAGCAAGATGGCGAACCTTGGTTTGTGGCAAAAGATTTATGTGAATGTTTGGCAATCTCAAAACATCGTGATGCAATCAGTAGATTGGATATCGATGAAAGGGGGTCGGTTAAAGTGGACACCCTTGGTGGCAGGCAAGAAATGGCAACTGTCAATGAATATGGATTATATAGCTTAGTCCTCTCAAGCCGTAAGCCGGAGGCTAAAGAATTCAAACGCTGGATTACTCACGAGGTTATCCCAAGCATCCGCAAGTATGGCTCTTTTAATATGGCTATTCCACGGACATTACCTGATGCGTTAAATGCTTACGCCAATGAAATAGAGGCGCACCAAAAGACGCAAGCACTCCTAGAAGCTCAACGCCCTAAAGTCTTATTCGCAGACAGTGTGGCAGCGAGCCATACCTCAATCCTCATTGGTGAACTGGCAAAGCTACTCCATCAAAATGGCGTGAAGAATATGGGGCAAAAGAGATTGTTCGCCTGGATGAGAGAACATGGGTACTTAATCAGTCGTAAGGCAAATGATTACAACATGCCAACGCAACGAGCAATGGAACTTGGCTTATTCCAAATCAAAGAAACCACCGTGACCCACTCTGACGGCCATATCTCCGTAAGCAAAACGCCGAAGGTGACTGGAAAAGGTCAACAATACTTCATCGAGAAGTTCTTGGGCCGGCGGTAATGAAATCCTTGGAGGGATAAAAAAAGAAGAAGGTATTACATACGCTTGAGCACATGGAATCCTTCTTCCTACAAAGAGTACTTGGAATATGAGGTTGGCTTTATTTCGCCGATATTTTTAAAGAAAGAACTTGAATCGGTTCATTTTCTGGAATTGCTAAAAAGTCATAGGAGATATGACTATCAAGCAACACTGAATTGTATAAATACTTCTTGAGTGTGCCTTGTTCATCATTCAAGAGAAGCTTATTTAGACAATCGGAATATAAGAATGCATACAGTTCATCAGGGTTATTGAATAGGTACTGCACCGCTCTAGTAAGAGTTTCCTTGTTGGTCAGTTTCATAGCTCGTGAATGTAACTTTTGCAAATCAATCAATTGATCAAAGTTTCCTGTAGAAGCAGGTACAGAGTTGCACTCGACTAATTCATCAAAGACTTTAACTAAAAAGGTGATTGTATAAGAGTTTCCGAGTTGTTCATTCAGTGCTAAAAAAGCAGTTTCCATTAATTGTAAATCTTTAAGAAAAATAGATGCGTTCATAATATAGCCTCCTTTCTAAACCAAGTATAGCAAAGAATAAAGAAAATATATGAGAAAGGAAATAGCAATTACAAATCAAGGTGATTATAGCATTAAGGATTGAAAAGTAATAAGAATGGGAAATATAGAGATGGAAAAACATTTAGGGAAAATATATACGAGAGAAGATACAGAAAAATTAGGGTATCAAAATGAATACATAAGAGTTGAATCATCGGAGGCGGGATTTTGGTATTATTTACCATTAATTGCTGTACTGATTTCTTCTTTTTCATTAGGTGTATCAGTAGCATTTTGGCTATTTAAAATTTTATGAAAATCGGATAAATCGTAATGAACTCTGTAGAACTTAAATTTTTTTCTATTAGATGTTGATACAGATGAGCGATGCCATGGTAACCAAGCGTATTGAGGAACTTTAAATTCTATGGAGACTCCCTCTTCAATAGAAATATGTTTATTAAGAACAATCAAGATGGGTAATTCTAAACAGCTTCCTGATGTGATGGGACCACAGCGCGATTTAGGTAGATCAATAACGAAATTTTCCAAAGCTCTTGGACCGAATGGACTAATTAATAAAGAAGGATTGTTTTTTAATAAAGGAAGACTAGATAAAGTACAAAGAAAATGGTTTTCGTTTGTTTTAGGATTATAGGCTCGTAAATCAAAATAAGAACTATTGGCAGTACTAGCATTCACAATGATTGCAGTTGTAAAAACTGCATATCGATTAGGCGCATCTTCAAAAATATTATCAGCAGCTTTTATGTTTTTTGTGACATCTAATGCAAAACAATTGGTATCAAAATCAACCGTTATTAATCTTCTTTCTCGTAAATATGAAAGTAGAGAAAGCAATAAAGCAGCTAAAGAAATGATTACAGTAATAAAATCCATATAATCACCTCCTTTCTACACATAGCATATCAAAGGAGAACATATGAAAAAAGAAAAGATTATAAAAATACTCCATCGATTATCAGATGGCAGAACTTATAGATCCTTATGCGACATGCCAGTAAACGCAGATGCGGAGGCAATCGGCAGGGTTTTAGCAATGGTAAGAAAATACCAGCCAAAGAAGATGGCTGGGTAAGGAGAAGGTTATATGAGAGGAACAATCAAAGGAATTGCCTTTGCGGTGGCAATGCTAGCAGCAGCTTGTGCGGTAGGTCCTGAAACCACCTGGGTGGGCATGGGCTTATGCGTGTTGGTCATGGTGCCAGCTAGCTTGCTGGTCATGCGTCTGGAACACCTAGATAAGGTGGACGCACGTCGCCGTAATCGGGCAAAAAGAAAGGCCCTACAAGAGCAGCAACTCTTATAGGGCACAAATAAAAACATCCTAATTCATTATAACACAGAAAGGATACATAAAGATGAGTTGTTCAAAGGTATTCAATTCTGTCGGAAAGAGCCACGAGGAGTGGCTCGCTTTCCGCCGGACTGGTATTGGTGGCTCTGATATGTCGGCCATTATGGATATGAATCCATACCGAGACGCTGTGGCAGTGTGGATGGATAAGACAGGCCGCACACAACCTGATACAGAGGGTAACCAATATACCTATTGGGGGACTAAGTTGGAGGCCCTGGTAGCCGATGAATTCGCAAAAGAAACAGGCTGGAGAGTAAGAAATAATAATTTCACTCTTCAATCTGATGAGCACCCTTGGATGCTAGCTAACATTGACCGCGAAATCGTTGGTGTCGATGCTGGGCTGGAATGCAAGACTGCATCAGCCTATAAGAAGGAAGAATGGGAAGGCGACAATGTGCCGAATGAATACTACATTCAGTGTCAGCACTATATGGCCGTAACAGGTAAATCGTCCTGGTGGATTGCCTGCCTACTTGGTGGCAATACATTCGTATACAAAGAGATCCCAAGGAATGATGAAGTCATTGAAGCGATTATCGCTCAAGGCGAGTACTTCTGGAATGAGTTCGTAGTCAAGGATGTCATGCCAGCCACTAATGGCAGTCAAGCTTGTACAGATGCCTTGAAAGCTATGTATCAGCCACAGGATGACACATTGATAGAGCTCCCTAGTTCCGCCGAGATATATATCCGGCAATACCTGGATGAGAAGGCTAAGGAGAAAGAGGCAAAATATGCGGCTAATGCTGCTAAGAATGCGCTAATGAACATGATGGGTAATAACCAGGTAGGTGTATGTGGCACTCACACAGTGAAATACACCAAGCCAAAGGCTAGGACATCGTTTAATAACAAGGCTTTTGCTGAAGCTCACCCAGATCTATTCAACCAATTTTTAGAGGAAGTCCCAGCATTGGCTCCTCAACTACGTATTAAATAAGGAGGCCCACCATGGCAACTACAAATGGAATTGCACTCAAAAAATCAAATTTAAAGCCTGCAAGTGAAGAAACAACCCTCAAAGGTCTACTAGGTACTGAACAGGTAAAAAATCGCTTTGAGGAGCTTCTAGGCAAAAAAGCGCCTGGGTTTGTGTCCTCTCTCCTGGCAGTCGTGAATAATAATAAACTCTTGGCCAAAGCTGAACCTAAGACAGTCATCTCGGCTGGTGCTATGGCAGCGGCTTTGGACCTTCCAATTAACCAAAACCTCGGCTTTGCCTACATTGTCCCTTATGGCAACCAGGCACAATTCCAGATGGGCTATAAAGGCTATATCCAACTAGCTATGCGGACTGGTCAATATAAGAACATTAACGCCGACGTGGTATATGAAGGCGAAATCAAGAACGTAAACCGCTTTACCGGTGAGTTCGAGTTCGGCGAGCGAACCTCTGATACGGTAGTCGGTTATATGGCGTATTTCAAACTCACAAATGGCTTTGAGAAGTACCTCTATATGTCGTTAGAAGACATGCAAGCCCATGCTAAGAGGTACTCCCACAATTACAAAGGTGGCGCCGATAAATGGGGTCTTACTGATTTCCATACTATGGCCATCAAGACGGTTCTCAAACGCCTCTTATCTAAATATGGCATCTTGTCCATCGAGATGATGAATGGGCCACAATTATCCACTGCGCTCCAAAATGACGGCGGTGTAATCAAAGATGAAGGCGACCATTTCGATGCTGACTTTGAAGGTGAAACAGTTGACGTGACACCTGAAAATGAAGTGCCTGATTTCGTGGATCCTGACACGGGTGAAATTGTTAACAACGAGGATATGTTCAAGGAGTAGGAGATGCAGTCGTACATTGATGAGCTGAACGCTTTTAGAAATTGGTTAATGTTTAATCGACTGCCTACTAATGCCATCGGTATGTGGCATGCGCTGATGATGATCAACAACTCATGCGGATGGAAGGAATGGTTTAATTGCCCGAATGCTTTATTAGAGACTTATGGAGGATTCGAGAACAGAATGCAAATTTGCAGGGCTCGTGATTCTTTAGTCAAAGCAGGGCTAATTGAATATCAAGCTGGTGGCAATCAATGGACGGCGAGTATGTATCATTTGGTGTCAATTTCGGAAGTGGCGTCACATTATGTTACGCCACCCGTTACGCCACCCGTTACGCCACCCGTTACGCCACCCGTTACGCCACCCGTTACGCCACCCGTTAC
>CAKPUJ010000016.1:0-32063 GCA_934191645.1 uncultured Veillonella sp.
AGGAGACTTAGACCAGTTACATATGGACGTACAAGAAGTGACATCTTATAAGGTAACCGCTAAGGACTTAGCGGGTCTTACTAGTCTATTATCGTCCTATCAAACTACCTTTGATCCCTCTGCTAGCGGTCGCAGTCATAATATAACTATAGCCAGTGATAAGATTACAGGTACCCTTGTGGGTCCGGGACAGACTTTCTCCTTTAATGATGTCGTAGGAGAGCGAACTGCTGAGGCGGGCTTCGATGATGCCCCCGTCATGCTAGATGGCAAGCTAGTGCCCGGCATAGGAGGAGGGATTTGCCAGGTTTCTTCCACCCTCTTTAATGCTGCCTTAGAGTCTGGTATGGAGATTGTAGAGCGGACACCTCACTTTGAACCTGTGGGCTATATCCCTAAGGGACGAGATGCGACCGTGGCCTGGGGCTACTTGGACTTTCAATTTAAAAATCCATACAGTCATCCTATTTATATTTTGTCTACTATCGATAATGGGACCTTATCAATTTATATTATTGGATCTCCTGCCGATAAACCTCGTCAAGTTTCTATATCGGTAGGGAATGAAAAAGTCCTGCCTCACGGAAGTCAAACAAAGTTTGATCAAAATCTCCTAGGGGATCGGATAGAAGAGGGGACCAATGGCTTAGAAGTGACAACATGGCGACATATTGTAAGAGCTGATGGGCAGACTTATGATGACTCCTTCCAGTCCCTTTATGATCCGCAAGATACAATTATCATCAAGGGTAGGAGTAAATAAGATTTGCTATTCTAGCTGAGAATGGTAGAATAGTTTTTGTCAAAATGCTTAGGCAGGAACCAGATAGAGCCGTTTTAGCTCTACTAGGCTCCATTGAATTAACTAATTAATTTTTAAAGAGGTAACTATGATTGATGGCGCACTAGCATCTATTGTCCAATTCATTGGTATGCATAATATACTTAGTATCGTCATGGTAGATGCTAAGATTTCCTTTTGGATTCAAGATCATATGATTATGTCTTGGCTTACCTTTGTGGCTTATTGGGTTTCTAAAATAACTTCCTCTGGACTCTTGTGGATTATTATAAGCCTTATTCTTATGGCCCAAAAGAAATACCGCATGGTAGGCCTTGGTATGTTCCTGTCATTGGTCTTGGTATTTATCGTAGGCGACCAAACATTAAAACCACATGTAGCACGCTTACGGCCATTTGTTCAATTCCCACAAGTAGTATTGCCTGCAACGCCTCCAGATCCACACACATACTCATTCCCATCGGGTCATGCTACAGGGTCTTTCTCCTCATCCGTAGCCTTACTTCTAGGTCTATGTAGCGTTAATCGTAAAAAGGCTTATTGGGGCCTTCTTGCCATTTTGTTTGCGGCCTTTGTTGCCTTTGCTCGCGTATACCTTTTCGTACACTTTACATCAGATGTAGTAGTAGGTGCTATCTTGGGCATCATCATGGGGATTATTGCTTGGGCTATCGCTAGAGCTTTATCTCGAATGAAACTTTTGGAAAAGATCTTCAACTATTCCTATAAGGGAAAATTTTAAAAATAGCCAAATCCCAAGTATGGAATACACTCAATTACATTGAAGTTGATACAAGAATAAGAAAAGACATCCTAAAACTTGACCTAAAATTGCAAGATAGGATGTCTTTTTTATGTAATTAGGTGTAAATACCTATAAAATTTTAAAACAGCTCTTAGACGGCGAATAACCAAATTTAAAGCTTATTAGTAAAAAAATAGGGCACGTAAGGGTTAGAATTTAGATGTTTTTAGTATTTACCCATAAAAATAACTTCCGATAATATATCGTTATCGGAAGTTATTTCTTTTTCTCCCTCCAGGAGACACATTGTGTAGATAGCCTACTTACTCTTAGGTTGTTCTACAATGGTTATATGTTTATAGATTGGTTCTACTACAAGCTTGCCATCATAATTTACGACGCCATAACCTTTTTTACCCTTAAAGACGATATGTTCCTTGGTGATGTCTTTTACTTCCTTAGATTTCTCTGGTAAGCTAAAGCGTTCTGCACCAGTCCGAGCATCAATCATAAGGAGGTCCTTATCCTTAGTGGCAGGAATTAATGTAGAATTTATTGTTGATGTCGCTATAGGATCTATAGAGTCATAGCCATAGGCAGATAACTTATACATTGCGGCTGGTGTTACTAGATGCCATTGTTTATCCACCTTTGCCTTCAATTGGTCCTTAGATACGACAGCTACTTTTTCGTAGTTAAGTGGTAATAAAACCTCATTATTTTCCGAAACTACCCCATATTTCTTAGTATCCTTATCTTGTACTATGTAGGCCTTATGCTGAGGCAAGTATTGCATGTCGCTATAGGTCATCGGAATAATAGCTTGTCCCTGCTTATTATAGACCCCAAAGTTTCCCTTATTATAGACCATGATGCCATGGTCTGAGATGGGGCCTACGGCATCATTTTTAGAAGATATAATTTCAATCCCCTTGTGGTCAATATAGCCATGCTTAAGCTTAGACTTGGTCCAAGAGTAAGACGCGCCCGTATCTATCCAGATACCATTATAGTCATAGTTTGGCCCCACATAGGTAGAATAATGGCGATGTTGATGGTAGGAATAATAATCATCATCGTAGCCATGACCAAGGGATATTCCGACCAAAACAGTATTGAGAATACCGCCTAGATTTATGGATTTAGTCTTTCGTCCTACATACGCTAAGCCTTGATCATAAGGGTCTATGCTGTCATATTCATCCACAGAAAAGAGGATTTCTCCTTTAGGATTAATGGCATACTGTTTCTTGTTATCCGCTTTAACAAAGGCAATTCCTTCACTAAAGGGTGTGATTACCTCTTTAATATGGGCCCCATTATTAAGTCCGTCTGGCATAGGTATAGCATCGTTTTTTAGCTTAGGTCTTACAGGAATCGGTGCATCAGATTGCTTCTTAACTTCTGCCTCTTTGGCGGCTGCGATTGCTTGGTCTCTGGAGATAGGTGTCCCTTCATAGTTGTAATAAACCTTTTCTGTAGCGTTATCTGCCAGTGGATCATAGGAAGTTTTGGTCCCTTGACCTTCTGGATTTTTCAGACCAATAATGACGTGAGCCTGATCCATAGGAATCCAAGTATTAATAGTTGGATCTATGAGAGCCAACGTAGGCATACTGTAGAGTTGCCAAGTCCCATTACTCTCTCCTAGTAATAAGTTTTGAGAGATGGGATCCACAGAATCAAAGGCTTGATCATGTAAGATTTGCCCATCTGTACTGTAGAGTTTATATCCCTTGTCCCCGGCTTTCTTGATAGCCAAGTAATCAAAGTCAGAGTAGATGATAGCATCCACATCCTTAGCAATTTGTTGTTTTGTCTTAAGATTGGTAATGACTTCATTTTGTCCTTGCTTAAAAGAACCATATGCGGGGCTTGATTCGACACCTACATAGGCAATTCTTTGGTCCTTTTGGGCTGGGGCGACAACGATGCCAAGCTCATTAGTGAGGGTTATCCCCTTACCATCATCGAGGGCCATGAATTCTTCAGCCTGAACTGAACCCAAAATAGAGATAGAAAGGCCTGCTAAGAGAGCTGCTTTTGTCAAAGCTTTCATAAGTAAAACCTCATTTTCTAATAGTTAACGATTATGTATATTCTTATTATATACCATCCTTTTCGTAGGATTCTTTCATTTGTTTTACATAAGCTCTTTCTAGCTTTTCCCGAGCAGCGGTTTGTTGAATGATAGTTTTAACCAAGAGATCTAATTCTGTCCCTTCTCGATAATCTGCTGGTGCGTAGTGACGAATGCGATTATGAACCATCATGCGCTGTACCTTGCTCTTATTGAGGCTATTAGGATCATACACACCAATGGAGTGTCCCCCATTCGTATTGACCAGGCTCATGCAAGGAATATCCGTATCTGAGTCCCCCATATAGACAATATTTCGGAAAGGAACCCGTTGATTTTCAGGGCGGATATAGTCGTTGACGGTTGAATCGTTTATATCCAAAACTCCCTTTTGAATACGGAAGAGAAATTGGGTCTTATTGGTGTAGTTGATAGCTTGGGCAGGCCACTTAGCAACGCCTTTTTTATTGTAGTAAAAGGCGGAGGCATAAACCCTCTTAAAGTCCCCCTCCCTAGCCATTTGCGTCCCTTCTATCATTTCCTTGAGGCCTGAAGAAATGATATAGTGTTCGATTTGGACACCATGATCAAGACCATATTGGCATATCCGTTTGAACCAAGTAGCTACGCCTGGATAGAGTTGAACTTTGGCCCCATAGTCCATGAGATTTTCCTTTTTGACGATGAGCTGCCCCTCTGATTCTACTAGCATCTTGTACATGTAGGCCAAATTCCCACCCATGTCGTTATCTACCGCCATTTGGTTGGCCTCTGCCCAGAATTCATCCACATCAAAACCAACTGATTGTATAAAACCCTGGGCTTGCATATCATCAGGCGTTAAGGTTTTATCAAAATCATAGCACATAGCTAATATAGGTAAAGTTCCCTTTTTTTCTATAGACATACTATCTCCTCTCATATATATCCCTTATATAGAGTCTGTAAAATCATGGATTCCCTTTCCTTTTTAGTTAGGGATAAACAATGGTAAAACTAGTTGGCGAGGCATTACTAGTTTGGTATAATTAGGTTCAATGGTATGGTTTTTGTTTATAATTTAATTATACCAACGAAAAGGCTCCCTCGGGACCTTTTTTGGCTTAGAAATACACAAAAGTTATTAGTTGATTTCATATAATCAACTAATAACTTTTTAGATTTAAGGGGCTGTTTTGTTACAGCCCCTTTGATGACCCTACAAGTACTAAAAGGTGCCGTAAGGACCTTTACAGATTTGATGAAATTAAAAGGAGGAAGAATGGAATTAAATAAATACTTTAATTTACATGTTGATCGCGCTGATGATGCAACTATTGCTAAAAGGTTGATAGGCGAGGCTAATATTAAGGGACCTGCGTTGGTTACCCTGATCCTCTCCATGTTTATCGCCTCTATTGGGTTGAACATGAATAGTACAGCCGTTATTATTGGTGCTATGCTAATATCGCCGTTGATGGGGCCTATTCTGGCAGCTGGCTTTGGCTTCGCTACGCTTAATTTTACAGTTGTGAAAAGTGCTATTTTAAAATTGTCCTTACAAATTACGATTGCTGTTTTGGCATCTACTGTATATTTTTATATTTCCCCTGTTCAGACGGCTACATCTGAACTATTAGCGCGTACAGAACCGACTATTTTTGATGTATTCATTGCTATGTTTGGTGGGTTAGCCGGAATTATTGGGCAAACGCGTAAGACCCTAGATAATGTTATACCAGGTGTTGCAATTGCGACTGCACTTATGCCACCACTATGTACAGCAGGATATGGACTTGCTATTGGAAATTGGAACTATTTCTTTGGGGCTAGCTATTTATTTTTTATAAATACATTCTTCATCTTCTTTGCATCTTTCATTGTTTTAAAGGGTGTATATCGTTTGCCATTCTGTAAACAAGCAGAAGCAGTTAATCGTCGTAACCAGCTAATATTTCTTGTGATTGGTCTTATTATTTCTATACCAAGTATTTATGCAGGCTATGATATGATCATCAAGCATTCTGTGTCAAATCATATAGAGCAGTTTATTAACAATGATATTAATCAAGACGGGCATCGACAAGTGATTGATTATTCATTGGATCGAACAAATAAGCTAGTAGATATAGTAATTATAGGCACTCCTGTAACTTCAGAGGAGCAATCCCATTTGGATGATATGTTACAGAAGGATGAGTACTTGCAGCCTTATACATTACGATTTATTAATAGCGTAGATGAGAAAAAATCTACTATGGATAATACGAACTTGAATAAATCTTCAGAGAATCTTGAAAGATATAAAAAGTTGAGTAATCTATACCAGCCGACTTATCAATTAGTAAGTGAAACTATAAATACTATGAAAACGACAGAAGCTGAAGCAAAGGCGTTATTCCCATTTGTAAGCAAAGTGGAAGGCATGCCTTTAATAGATAATCTAGAACAGCCTAAAGCGAGTCGCTATATGGTGATTATCCATACTACATCCACTATATCTGATGCAGATTTAAAACGAATAAAAGCTTGGTTAGAGGCTAAATTATCAGCACCTGTAACTATTTCTATCGAGCAAACAACGTCAACTCTATAAGTTGATTTTTTGATTTTGATTAGGAATCTACAGACTACTTCTTTCTGTTAACCCTGGTGACGAAAATAAACCAGTTATCCAAAAATTAGCTAAAGTATTACAATCTCCAGAAGATAAGAAGTTCATCGAAGAACACTATAAGGGACCTATCATCCCAGCATTCTAATTAATCGTTAATAATATATGTATCTGATACAATACCTTCTCATGACAAATTCTATAGATACGAAAAGGGGCTGTTTTCTTACAGCCCCTTTATAAAGTTTTGACTTATTCTTGTCCTTTAAGGAGATCATCCGTAAAGGTATAGGTTACGATAAATTTAGTTTTAGGGTTAGCAGCATTGCCTACTTCTTCTAAGTACTGATCAGTGGCAGCTTTAACGTCCTGCTTATATTGATCTAGGGTGGCTTGTAAGTTGTTGCTTTGTTCCATCCGTTTAAAGGTTTGGTCCATACATTGAAGGGTATCTGTCTTAGGATCATAGAGGATGTTAGAAGCCGGTGAATTTTCTAAATTTAGCTTGATCAAATTAGGGTTAGATTCATCTACAGAGCCTGGTAAATCCTTCACACTCACTAATTTTACAAGGGCCGTAGAAAAATCTAGATGGGCTTCCTTAGTATCCCCTACTATTTCAATAGATTGAATAGCTGGTTGATTGTTAGGTGTTGTGAATTGGTAATTATAGGCTGTTAAATCAGCAGTATAGATAGTTTTAGCATCATTTTTAGCAATCAAGCTTAAGGTAAAGACTGGTGTATCCATTTGGTTCTTTACATTATCCAGGGTATAACCAGAATAAGCAATCCAACGACCTTCAAAGTGTGGCTGAGATGACAGTGTACTATTTAATGGTCCAAATCCGCATCCTGCTAGTGACAAGACAAGAAGTAAGGCCAAGAAAAAAGAAAGAGAGCGAATTATTTTAGTTAGCATACAAATATCCTCTTATTATATAACTTGTCTTTAGGAGACCTTATGGTGTTTCTATATAGAATAATAGTGACTACTATGTCAAAGGATATAATTATTGATAAAACGATCTTTCGTAATTCGTATCATCTTAATTTTTAAAATATTCTTGAGCCTTAGCGATTTCAAACCCTAATCGTTCTTCGTCAATTGTTAACAGCTCCTTATTATGCATGAGGATCTTTCCAGCAACAATAGATGTTTCTACGTCTGCAGAATTGGCGGAATATACGAGGGCTGAAATATCATGGTAACGTGGCATCCAATGAACCTGGTCTGTATTATAGAGGGTAATATCCGCCCGATATCCTTCCTTAATAAGCCCCAAATCATCATAGCCAAGGGCCTTAGCCCCTTCTAGGGTACCCATATCCCAAGCCATGTGGGCAGGAACAGCTTTAGGGTCGTAGAGGCGACCTTTATGCAACATGGCAGCCAGACGTACTTCTTCAAGCATATCTGCATTGTTATTGGAAGCAGATCCATCAGTGCCTAGACCGACAGTAATGCCCGCAGCAACCATTTCTGGCACAGGGGCAATACCAGAGGCCAACTTGAGATTGGATTGCGGATTATGGGCTACTGCTACATGATTATCTCGCATGATAGCCATATCTTCTTCTGTAACGTGGACACAGTGAGCTGCTAGAGCGCCATTGTAGAAGAGGCCTAATTCATGCATATGGGCAATAGGGGTTTTGCCTGTTGCTTTAATAACAGTATCCACTTCCCCTTTTGTTTCGGACAAATGCATATGGATTCCAGCACCAATTTCGTGTGACAAGGCGATGACCTCTTCCATATAGGAGTCCGGACAAGTGTAAGGGGCATGGGGGCCCAAGAGAACCTTGATGCGGTTATGATCATAGCCATGCCAAGTACGATAGAGATCGGCATTTTCTAGCAAGGCTACTTGTGCTGTAGGCGCTACACCGGCTAGACCACGAGATAAGACCGCCCGCATACCAGTTTCCTTAACTTCCTTAGCAGTTGTATCCATGAAGAAGTACATATCAGAGAAGGTGGTAGTCCCAGACCGGAGCATTTCGGCAATCCCCAATTGAGTTCCCCACTTTACCCATTGGTCTGTGAGCTTGGCTTCTGTTGGCCAAATAGCATTCTCCAACCAGTCCATGAGTTCTAAATCATCCGCATAGTTTCGGAACAGTCCCATGGCAATATGAGTATGGGTATTAATAAGACCTGGCGTAGCCAAACGGCCCTTTCCATCAATCAAGTCCTTAGCAGATCCTTTTAGGTCATCCCATATAGAGTCCATTTGGTCTTGGGTATAGATTTTTTTTATGTACCCATCCTTGATTGCGATGGCCCCATTGCGTATGGTTTCATGGCCACAAAGGATGTCTACATGGTGGATTAAAATATCGAAATTAGCCATTGTATCCTATCTCCTCATGCCTTACTACTATGCTTTCATTATAACAGAATAAAGGCCCATCCGCTGAGCGAATGGGCCAAACTTTTGGACCTAAATAGGTTGGATGATTAGTGGGATTCTGTGAGGTAGGCTACTTGTTCAGGTGTCAGAGTATCAATGCCATAGCCCATGGATTGGAGTTTGATAGCAGCCACTCGTTGATCGAGTTCGAGCGGCAATACATAGACTTTATTTTCTAAGTCTTTACCATGTTTGAGAAGATGTTCTGCCGCTAACGCTTGCATAGCGAAAGACAAGTCCATGATTTCTGCAGGATGACCATCACCTGCAGCCAAGTTCACCAAACGGCCTCCGGCTAAGAGATAAAGTGTACGGCCATCAGCCATTTCATAGCCTTCGATATTCTTTCGAACATTCTTGTGGGATACTGCCACTTCAGCTAAGTCAACGCCATTAACTTCACAATCGAAGTGACCGGCATTACACATGATGGCCTTATCCTTCATAACAGCATAGTGTTCTTTCGTAATAACATCTTTACAGCCTGTCACAGTGATGAAAATATCACCAATTTTAGCTGCTTCCATCATAGGAAGTACTGTGAATCCATCAAATACGGCTTCGATAGCCTTGATAGGATCAACTTCTGTAACGAAAACGTGAGCTCCCAAGCCTTTAGCCCGCATAGCAACACCCTTGCCACACCAACCATAACCAGCAACGACAACATTTTTGCCAACTACGGTGAGATTAGTGGTACGCATAATACCATCCCATACGGATTGGCCTGTACCGTAGCGATTATCGAAGAGGTATTTACAATTAGAATCGTTTACAGCAATCATAGGAAATTCAAGCTTGCCTGCATGTTCAAGGGCATGAAGACGAAGGACACCTGTAGTGGTTTCTTCAGAACCCCCAATGAGGCGCTCGCGAGCATCTTTGCGGCTAGTATGAAGGAGGTTAACCAAGTCTCCTCCATCATCAATGATGATATGAGGCTTATGGTCCAAGGCCTTGTTGAGGAACATGAAATATTCTTCTTCGGTACAGTCATGCCAAGCGTATACGGTAAGACCCATATCTACGAGACCTGCTGCTACATCATCTTGAGTAGACAAAGGATTGGAACCAGTGACGATAACTTCAGCACCACCCCGTTTTAAGATGGTGGAAAGATAAGCAGTTTTAGCTTCCAAGTGAACAGATACAACTACAGTTTGTCCTTTGAAAGTTTGTTCCTTTTCGAATTGGTCACCTAATGCATTAAGAGTTGGCATGAAGTTGGATACCCATTCAATCTTTTTACGTCCTTCAGGAGCTAAATTAATATCACGAATTAAAGAATCCATCTCTATTACCTCGTTAGTTAAATTAGAATTATCAACAAAACTCATGGTACACCTTTATGAGTGCTTTCGCCAGTCATTTTATGCTATAAAAGGCATCAAACTTTTGACCTCATTCAACCTTGAACCTGGGATTTAAGGTCTTCTATAGACTTCTTATAGTCGGGCTGCAAGAGGCCCCGTTCTGTAATAATGGCTGTTATAAGGTCGTGAGGCGTCACATCAAAGGCCGGATTGAGCACCTTCACTCCTTCTGGACCCGTTTGAACATGATAGAAATTCCACACCTCTTCAGGATTTCTCATTTCGATAGGAATGTCTTCTCCCTTATCCATGGTGAAATCAAAGGTGGAATAAGGGGCTGCAACATAGAAGGGAATCCCATGGGCTTTGGCTAGGACAGCTAGGCCATAGGTCCCAATCTTATTGGCCACATCCCCTTCCTTAGTAATCCGGTCTGCACCAACGATAACAGCATCAATAAGGCCTTGTTGCATGGCGTAAGCAGCCATGTTATCCGTTTGTAGGGTCACGGGGATCCCATCTTCCTTGAGTTCCAAAGCGGTAAGGCGAGCTCCTTGTAAAAGAGGTCTTGTTTCGTCAGCATAAACCTCTTCTAGTTGCCCTCGCTTATGGAGTTCTCGGATGACGCCTAGAGCCGTTCCCCAACCACCAGTAGCTAGGGCTCCTGCATTACAATGAGTCAGTATACGAAGCTTAGAAGCCCGCTTGAACAAGGAGGCCCCCCATTGCCCCATAGCTTGGTTCATGGCTAAGTCTTCCTGATGGATAGACTTTGCTTCCACTTCTAAGTCTTGGATTGCTTGTTTGTTTATAGCATCTTTTCCCTCGACCACCTTAAGCATACGGTTAACTGCCCACATGAGGTTGATGGCTGTAGGACGAGTGGCCGCTAGAGCTTCTGCGTAAGAACGGAAGAGAACTAGGGATTGTATCCCTTTTTCTTTAGCTGCCTCACGAGCCGCTAAAACAAGGCCATAGGCTGCACTAATACCAATGGCAGGCGCTCCTCTAACGCGAAGCATTTTGATGGCTTCTGCTAGCACTCTCCAATCAGTTATAGAAAGGTATTTAATTTGTGTTGGCAAGAGGGTTTGATCCAAAAGAATCAATTCTTGTCCTGTCCAGTCAATGCTTTTCATTATTTTTGGGCCTCAAGTTGGAAACCACCATACTCGTACATGCGATTATGGCAAGTATAGGTAGCATCTACGTCGATAGCTTCGATGGTTTTAAGAATAAGTGCTTTTAATTCCTCGGCCATTTGGCCCATCATTTCCACTACTTCGCTATGGGTCAAAGCCTCAGGGGAAATGCCTGCAGCAAAGTTGGTAATCATAGAGATGGTAGCATAGGCCATTTCCGCTTCATTGGCCAAGTTGACTTCTGGTACATTGGTCATACCTACAGTATCGCCACCTAACATGTGGAACATCTTTATTTCTACAGGTGTTTCAAAGCGTGGGCCTTCAGTGCAGACATAGGTGCCACCATTATGGACATTGAGTTTCAGTTCTTTAGCCGCGGCCATAATTATTTCACGCAGTTCTGGACAATAGGGATTAGTTACATCCAAATGGGCTACTGGTCGACCTTCCCCATCATAGAAGGTGGTGATGCGGCTCTTGGTGAAGTCTAAAAACTGGTCAGTTAATACAAAGTGCCCTGGCTTAAATTCAGGATTCAAGGAGCCTACTGCAGTAGTGGAGATGATAAAGGTAACACCTAACTTTTTTAGGCCCCAAATATTAGCTCGGTAGTTAATCTTATGAGGAGGAATAGAGTGACCCTTACCGTGACGAGCAAGGAAGATTACAGATTTTCCTTTATAAGTCCCTTCTGTATAATGGATTTCTCCATAAGGAGTCAATAAGGAATGATCGGAAATATTTTCAAACATTGATGGATCATACACTCCAGTGCCACCAATAACTGCGATTTTATTCATGGGTCTCTCCTTGTCAGAACAAACAATGGATATACCTTATTTTACCATATGAGAGCCCCTGTCAATCACTTAATTAAGTCATTAGGTGCATAAGAAAAGCCGATAGGTTTACCTATCGGCTATTTTAGCTACTGATCCGTCTATCATTCTTAGAAATTCATAGGTAGGAGACCTGCTTAGTGGGCCTTCTTAGCAGCTTCAAACAAATCTTTTAATTCTTGCCGTGGGAAGGTGTATTTTTCATTACAGTAGTGACATACGGTCTCTGTTACTGGGTCCTCTAAGATGTGTTCCTTGTCAGCGTCAGACAATGTCATAAGAATCTCTTCAAAGCGATCTCGAGAGCAGGTACACTTGAAGGCAACTGGCGCCTCAAATACTTCTTGCATGGATAAGCCGGCTAAGACGTGTTCAGCTAAGCCCTTACCATCAGGATTACCTGCTAAGTATTGAGTAATAGGCCCTAAGTTGTTTATGTTCTCTTCTACTTGGGCCAAAGCCTCATCGGTTGCATCTGGCAGTGCTTGCACCAAGAAACCACCTGCTACTTGTGTTTTGTTATCTGTATTGACCAGAACTCCCAAGGAAATAGTTGCAGGAATTTGTTCAGATGTGTAGAGGTAGTAGGCCAAGTCTTCCGCGATTTCACCTGATTGAATAGGACTAGAAGAGGTATAGTCCTGAGCCATTTGGGTGAAACGGGTAACCTTAACCTCCCCTTGGTTCCCAACAGCAGCCCCTACATCTAGCTTGCCTGCCCGCTTAAGGGGGACATCTACATGGGGATTGTCCACATAGCCCCTAACTGTGGAATCGGAAAAGGCATCAACATGAATGACACCCAAGGGGCCATTCCCTTGAATGCGAAGGGATACGTTTTCATGATTCTTAAAGTCCCCTGCCATGAGAAGGGCTCCTGTCATAGATCGACCAAGAGCAGCCGTAGCAACTGGCCATAAATCATGACGCTGGCGCGCCTCTTCAACGGTAGCTGTTGTTACAGCCACTGCTAAACGAACCCCTTCTTTTGTTGTATATCGTTTAATGTAATCCATAGGTTCTCCTTTTACAAATAGAAGGCCTTGAGGGGTATCCTCAAGGCCCTGTATTAATATTATATCATCTTAGAAAGGATCTATGCTCTTAGAGGGTTTCGAGGAGGTTAACCATTTCGATGGCACCTACCGCTACATCAAAGCCCTTGTTGCCGGCTTTAGTACCAGCCCGTTCAATAGCTTGTTCGATGTTCTCTGTGGTAACCACACCAAACATAACAGGAACACCTGTTTCTAAGGACACATGAGCAATTCCCTTAGCCACTTCGTTACATACATAATCATAATGACTAGTGGCACCTCGAATAACCGCTCCTAGACAGATAACTGCATCATACTTGCCAGATTTAGCAGCCTTTTGAGCAATCAAAGGAATTTCATAAGCCCCAGGTACCCAAATGGTAGTGATATCCTCTGGGGACACATTATGACGGGTAAGGGCATCCATGGCACCACCAATCAATTTGGAAGTGATAAATTCATTGAAACGAGAGCCGACGATGGCAAATTTCTTGCCAGTACCAACTAGTTTACCTTCTTTTACGAGAGAAATTGTGTTGCTCATTGTTATACTCCTTCAAATTTAATTTTCTTAATCATCCAATTGGTGGCCCATCTTTACAGCCTTTGTATGAAGATAGTCCTTATTAACATCATTAGCTTCGATGACGATAGGCTCTCTATTTGATATGTTGATACCCAAGTTTTCAAGACCATGAGTCTTAGCTGGATTATTGGTCATAAGACGGATGGATTCAATGCCCAAATAGCGAATAATTTGAGCCGCTAAATGATATTCCCGCATATCCGCAGGGAAGCCTAATTTTTCATTAGCTTCTACTGTATCTAGGCCTTCTTCCTGAAGGGCATAGGCCTTAATCTTATTGGTTAAGCCGATACCACGTCCTTCTTGGCGCATGTAGATAACAACCCCTTCCCCTTGGTCTTCAATCCGGTGGAGAGCATTGTGAAGCTGTTCACCACAGTCACAGCGCTTGGAACCAAAGACGTCACCGGTAAGGCATTCGGAGTGTATGCGAAGAAGGACATCTTTCTTGCCTTTCACATTCCCTTTTACAATAGCCAAGTGTTCCTTGTCATCTAAAGAGTTTTTAAAGACTAGGATTTGGAAATCCCCAAAGCAGGTGGGAAGACCGGCCTTAGCCCCTAATTCAATAAGAGGTTCATGGATTTTACGGTAGTCTTGGAGGTCTGCTATAGAAGCAATTTTAAGATTGTGCTTTTGTGCAAAGGCCAAAAGATCTGGCAAACGGGACATGGACCCATCGTCCTTGGTGATTTCACAAATTACCGCTGCTTCCTTGAGACCAGCAAGGCGACAAAGGTCAAGAGATGCCTCTGTATGGCCGTTTCGAACCAAGACCCCTCCCTCTTTATAAATGAGTGGGAATACATGACCTGGTCGACGGAAGTCTTCTGGTTTGGATGCAGGATCGATGAGTTTTTGCATGGTGTAAGCTCGTTCTGCTGGAGATACACCTGTAGTAGTATCCACGTGGTCTACTGATACGGTAAAGGCAGTTTCATGGTTATCGGTATTATGGGTTACCATAGGCCCAATATCTAGATGAGCCAAGGCCTCCCGCCGCATAGGCGTACAGACAATCCCACGAGCCTCTTTAACCATGAAATTGATGGTCTCTTGGGTGGCAAATTGAGCAGCGATGACTACGTCCCCTTCGTTTTCACGGTTTTCATCATCTACGATGATAACTGGTTTACCTTGACGCACATCTTGTAGGACTTCTTCAATTGTATTTAATTGGCTTGCCATACTTATAACTCCTTACATAAAACCATTCTCCACCAGCAAGGTGGACATATCTTTTGTTACTTGTTTTTCCTTTGTCTGTTTATTTTCTTCTGCGCCCAGTTTTATAAAATGGCGTATATAGCGGCCTGCTATATCACTTTCTAAATTGACCTGGGTTCCCATCTTGGCATAGGCTAAAATCGTTTCCCCTAGAGTATGTGGGATAATAGATACAGAAAATGTGGAATCGGTGCGCCTCATAACGGTAAGAGAAATACCATCAATGGCTATCGATCCCTTATAGATGACATAATCCATAATGGCCTTAGGGGCCTTAAGGGTAAAGATAATAGCGTTGTCATTCTTTTCTATGCCACAAACCTGACCCTTGCCATCTACATGGCCAGCTACCATGTGGCCACCGAAGCGCCCATTAGCTGCCATAGCGCGTTCTAAATTAACCGGATCCCCCACCTGTAGGAGGCCAAAATTAGTTTGCTTCATGGTCTCTGGCATGACATCAGCAGTAAAGCTATGATCCTTAATGGATGTGGCTGTAAGGCAAACCCCATTAACTGAGACTGAATCGCCGATAGCTAAATCGGAAAAAATCCGATTACCACTAATGGTGATGGCAATGGATTTAGGGCCCTTTCGTATCCCCTTGATGAATCCAATTTCTTCAATGATCCCTGTGAACATAGGCGCCCTCCCTTCCATTTCGTTCTGCGACGATTTTTATATTATTGTCGATGATAACTACCGATTTAAAAGTTAACCGAGGTGTATCCTCTAGACTAGCAAACCCCTGACCACCTAAAGCAGGTGTGGCCTCAAGTCCACCAATGACCTCATTACCGATATAAGTTACGATGGCATCAAAGGCCTCCTTTTCTGCAAAGGATGCTAAGAGTGCGGATCCTCCTTCTACCAAGATGGACATATAACCCATTTGACCGAGGGTGAGAAGGATTTCCTCTAGATCTAAGACTCCCTCTCGAGCAGCTACCTCAATGACTTGAGCACCTAAGTCCTGTAAAGCATCACGAGCCCCCATGGAGCACTCTTCTGAGACGAAAATGAGAACTTGACGCCCTGGCTCTTGAAAGACCTTAGCACCTAGTGGTGTCCGTCCCAAAGAATCCAAAATGATGACATCTGGCTGGTGGATAGGATGATAATCTATGCCGTAAACCGCTTGCGACGTGGTTCGCGCATTGAGAGATGGATCATCCGATAGAATGGTTCCAATACCAACCATCATAGCCTGGTGTTTGGCCCTTAGTACATGCCCATCAGCGCGGGCTGATTCGTTGGTAATCCATTGGGATTGACCAGACCTAGTAGCGATTTTACCATCTAAGGACATGGCTGACTTTAATGTTATGTGAGGCTTCTTAGTTTGAATAAAGGTAAAGAAGTCTTGGTTAAGATCTATACAGATATCCTCTAAAGAAGACCGATCGACCTGGATTCCTCCAGCTTTTAATATGGCAATGCCCTTTCCTGCAACAAGAGGATTAGGATCTACAGAACCTATCACGACTCGTTTAATACCTGCTTCTACAACGCGATTGGCACAAGGTGGTGTCTTACCATAATGAGCACAAGGTTCTAATGTCACATAGAGAGTAGCGCCTTGCGCTTGTAATCCAGCCATGGCTAAGGCTTCCACTTCGGCATGTGCCTGACCATATTTATGATGGTAACCCTTTCCGACAATGACGCCATCCTTCACAACCACAGCCCCTACCATGGGATTAGGTGCGGTAAATCCAGCCCCTAATTGGGCTAGATTGATGGCTTCTTGCATATAGTCTTTGTCAGTCATTTCTTCACCACCTATAAAAAAAGAGGAACTATTAAAGAATAGTTCCTCATGGTTATGCCGGTCACATATACTCGTCTTTTCTCATCCAGACTTTACTGTCGGTATCGGAATCGCACCGATTCATCCCATTCGGGTCGCGGACTATACCGCCGGTAAGGAATTACACCTAACCCCAAAGACTAATCTTATGTATTTATAGTAGCACTTGTAGTATATTTCTGCAAGAACTTACCTGTTCATTTGATAATGATTATAGTTTACTATTAGCTATGCTATAATAAATATATCAACATTTTTAAATATAACTATAGGAGGTCACTATGACTGACATTAATAAACAAATTCTTGACGCTTTTAACTTCCGCTTTGCCTGCCGTAAGTTCGATCCTCATAAGACAATCTCACAAGAAGATTTTTCACTTATTTTAGAAGCAGCCCGCCTCTCTCCTACTTCCTTTGGTTTGGAACCATTTTCCCTCGTAGTTGTACAAAATCCCAAGTATCGCCAACTGATCTTTGATCATGCCTGGGGTGCTCAAAAAGCCGTTAAGGAGGCCTCTCATTTTGTTTTTCTCCTAGCGCGGCGAGCCGCTGATTTACAGCCAGGCAGCCCTTATCTAGACCATATTATGAAGGACATTGAACAACTTCCAGATGATCTATACACGGCTTATAAAGGCGCTATTCAAAATCATGGTGATGTTGACTTTGGCTTCTATAAATCAGAAGAGTCTACCTTTGATTGGGCCGCTAAACAAGCTTATATTGTTATGGGCAATATGATGACAGTTGCTGCTTTAAAAGGTATCGATTCACTAGCTATTGAAGGCTTTAACAAAAAAGAACTAGATAGTCTCTTTGGCGACCAAGAAGGTCTCTACGATACTAAGCATTTTGGCATGGCCGCTATGATGGCCTTTGGTTATCGCAAGGAAGGGCCAAGTCGTCCTAAAACACGTCGCCCTATGGATGAAGTTGTATCGTGGGTTAAGTAAAAATGTAAAAGCACTGGTTCTAAGGAGCCAGTGCTTTTTTGTGTCTTATTTAATTAAAGCCCTATCAAATTAAAATCAGTAAACGACCCTAACCTATTAGGTTAGGGTCGTTTACTATCTAGTGTGAAATAAAAGGCTTAGCCAAACAAGGACATTTGTTCGTCATCAGGTAGATCCCCTGCTCCCCCAATATCCTTAATGGTTTCAAGGATACTTTGGGAAACCTTACAACGGCGTTGCAAGTCTTTGAGAGAGATAAATGGTTTCTTTTCCCGTTCTTCTACGATGGCTTCTGCTACCTTTTCCCCTAGGGCATCGACCATAATAAATGGCGGCAAGAGTTTGCCATCTACAATCTTAAAGCGCTTGGCATCAGATTGCATAAGGTCTACTGTGGAAAAACGGTAGCCCCGTTGATACATTTCCATGGATACTTCGAGTTCCTTCATCAGATTTTGTTCCACCGGAGAAGCAGCCTTATCCAGGGCCTTGATGCGGCGAAATTCCGTCAATTGCGTAGTAAGGTCTCCCGTCATAATCTTGATATCGAAGGCCTTGGCTCGAATAGAGAAGTAGGCTGCATAGAAGGCTAGTGGATGATTAATCTTGAACCAAGCAATACGGAAGGCCATCATAACATAGGCCACTGCATGGGCCCGTGGGAAGAGGTATGAAATCTTCTTACATGACTCGATGAACCATTCAGGTATATTGCCTTCCCGTAGTTCCTCTTCATAATGGGTATCCTTACCTTTGGCATCAATCCCCTTACCCTTACGAACGTTTTCCATAACTGAGAAGCAGGTTTTAGGTTTAATTCCCTTGTGCATGAGATAGTTCATGATATCATCCCGGGTGGAAATAGCTTCATTCAGTTTACAAATTCCTTCTGTAATTAGGGTTTGTGCATTATCTAGCCATACATTAGTCCCATGGGAGAAACCGGAAATCCGCACTAGGTCCGAGAAGTGTTGTGGTTTAGAGTCTTCTAACATGCCCCGTACGAACTTGGTACCACATTCAGGTACAGCTAGAGATGCTACCTTGTCTCCCTGTAATTGTTCAGGCGTAAGACCGATCCCCTCTGTAGAGGAGAAGAGGCTCAGGGTTGCTGGATCGTCAAAGGGAATGGTCTTAGCATCGATACCTGTTAGATCCTCCAACATACGGATAATGGTAGGATCATCATGACCAAGAATATCAAGTTTGGTCATGCAGTCATGGATAGAATGGTAGTCAAAGTGGGTCGTATATACACCAGATTCCTTTTTATTAGCAGGATGCTGGATAGGTGTAAAGTAGTGGACGTCCATATCCCGTGGACATACGATGATACCGCCAGGGTGCTGACCAGTTGTATTCTTAACACCTGTAAAGCCCTTGGCTAACATTTCATAGTAGCCTGACCGGGCTTGAATGCCATTGATTTCGGCGTACTTTCTAACATAACCAAAGGCGGTTTTATCTGCCAAGGTACCTATAGTGCCGGCTTTGAATACGTTATCACGACCAAAGAGCTCTTCCGTGTACTTGTGGGCCTTACCCTGGTAGTCACCGGAGAAGTTCAAGTCGATATCAGGCACTTTGTCTCCGTTAAAACCTAAGAAGATGGCGAATGGAATTTCATGACCATCACAACCAAGTGGTTGACCGCATTTAGGACAATTTTTACGAGGTAGGTCAAAGCCCCCTGCGTATTCCCCATTGAGGAAGAACTCGGAGTGCTTACATTCTGGATTATGACAGATATAGTGTGGTGGCAGCGGATTAACTTCCGTAATTTCAGCCATAGTAGCAGCAAAAGAGGACCCTACAGATCCACGAGAACCTACCAAATAGCCATTGTCTAAGGAATTTTTAACCAACTTGTGGGCAATGTAGTAGAGTACCCCGTAGCCGTTGTCGATGATACACTTAAGCTCATAGTCTAGACGGTCTTTAACCGGTTCAGGTAGGGGTGACCCATAGATGGCTTCTGCGTTTCGGTAACACATATCAGTCAAAGCTTGATCAGCCCCTTCAATCTTAGGGGAATAGGTCCCCGCAGGAACTGGCTGGAGAACATCGCACATGTCGTTGACCTTGTTGGTATTAGTTACAACTACCTCATAGGCCTTTTCTGGAGATAAGTAGTCGAAGGAGGCCAACATTTCTTCTGTCGTTCTCAAATGTAGGTCTGGTTGCTCATGAGCATCGGTAAAGCCTGATGCGGTCAACATAATTTCTCGGTAAATCTTATCTTCGGGATTCAAGTAGTGAACGTCACAGGTAGCAACGACCATCTTATTAAGTTTGTCTCCCAAGTCAACGATAACCTTATTAAATTCTTTAAGTGTTTCTTCGTCAGGTACCAAAGGGGTTGGGTACTTTTTAGAAGGTCTGGTAAGGAAGAGGTTGTTAGTATGAGGCTGGATTTCCAAATAATCATAGAAGGAAGCAATTTGTAGAATTTCTTCTTCTGGACGATTATGGACAATAGCCTGCATAAGTTCACCTGCTTCGCAAGCTGAGCCTATGATAAGGCCCTCCCGATGTTCTTCGATGACCTCCCTTGGCAAGCAAGGACGGCCCTTAAAGTAATCTATATGAGATATGGAAATTAATTTATAAAGATTGCGGAGGCCAACCTGGTTCTTGGCTAAGATGATGATGTGGTAGCGTTTAAAGTGCTGACGATCTGCCTTGAGCATCTCCTTATTGGGAATGAGATAGCCCTCCACCCCATAAATGCACTTAACACCCGTTTCCTTAGATAGAATTTGTGCCGTCGGGAAGGTTTGTACCACCCCATGGTCCGTGATGGCTACGGCAGAATGCCCCCATCGTTTAGCAGTCTTAAAGAGGTCTTTTAGCTCTACTAAGGCGTCCTTATCGGACATCTTGGTATGGAGATGAAGCTCCACACGCTTAACCTCTGCATGGTCTTCCCGGAGATTTCCATCTTCAGATACCTCCTGGACAGACCGAAGATTCATGACATAATCTTTTTCAAAACGCTCATCGTATTCTACAGTCCCTTGCATACGAAGCAAATGCGTTTTTTTGAGCTTGCCTTCAAAATCAGATCCTTCTTCAATGGTAGTAAAGAACTTTTTGAAGCGCATGGAGTTGGTTTTGTCCACAATAGAACCGGTAACTATGGACTTTCCAGTTTTAAGGTCTCGCCGTTCTAAACCCACTATAGTCCCTTCAAAGACAACATTAGGAGTATCTTCTACGATAGACATAATAGTCACCGGTTCCCCCTCAATTTTAGGGCCTAAAATATTGCCTTCTGCTGTTGGTTGGTCCTTAGTGCGAGGTTGCCGTTGCGGATACTTGCCATTTCCTGAATAGGAGGAAGCGGGTCCTTTATTTGGACTTTTAGTGCTGTTAGTACCTAGGCTTGGTGCCACCTGATCGACAATAACAGGAGTATTATCCATAAAGGCTAGTTCAACCTGGTCATCTCCAAAGGGAACGAAGTCATCCTCGTCCTCATCTATGGCCTGATTAATGGACACAGGGAACGGGCGTTTTTGTTCTTTCGCAAAGTTTTTTATATAAGCCGCCTCTTCAGCCTTACGGCGCTTTTCTCTTTCAGCCCGATCTTTGGCTTCCATAGCATCCAAAATATCAGAGACACCACAACCACCAGCATAGGTTTCTGGCACGTCAAAACCCGTATCATCCCCTGTCCAAGCATAACAGAAAGAGGCGCCCGCATTAGATTCGATTTCTTCTACATCTATACCGTGACTATCGTAATATTCTTTCAGTTTGTTTTGTAAGCTAGTTAAGGATGAAAGCTGAGCATCAATCGCTTCTACGGTTACTTTTTTCTCATCGAAAGCTACATAAAAGCCCGATTTAGAATTATCCTTAGGGACAACGCGGTAGCGAATGGTCATAGTCCTACTCCTTTCCTTGCTCACAATACGACAATACTAAATCTCTAAAGGTGCTTATATCCCCCTGCCGCATGCGGCTATCAGCCACCACATGATACATACCGATTAATAAGCTACGCAGCGCCTTACGCGGAATACGAGGGGCCGCTTCGTAGGCTAGTTTTATTGGATAGGCCTTGATTTTTGATCCCTCTTGTTTAAACAGATCTTGGGTTTGCGTAAGAGTCATCCCCGCGGCCCTACATTCCGATACCATAAGCTGCAAGCGTAATTGACCTTCTATGTAGGACATAGCCCGGTCGACTTCCTTGTAAGAGAAAATAAAGGGAAATAAGTCTAAGAGAGTATGAACATCACGCTGTAAAAGGGCATCCTTAAAGGTAAATATATTCTTAGATCCAAAGTCCGATATATTAGCTTCTAAAAAAGGCCGATCAATTTCATTCTTATCCCCTAACAACAAGAAAAAACGGTCCAATTCTGTACGCATAAAAGTAACCGGTACATCTACCCAAATTTCAAGCAATTGTGATATATAGTCTTGTGCTTGCAGGGTTAACTGATAGCCATTTTCCTTACAATAGTTACGCATCCATTGGAGCAATTGCCCCCCTTCAAGACGCTTAAATTCTTCGTTGGGAATGGTCGCTAATAGTTCCTTATTTTCCTTTAAACGCTTATCAATTGCATCATGGTAGATGATGAGGACGGGATTCTCCCCTTGGTAATTAAGGAGAAATGACCTTAAGCCCTGCCAGGCATCATTGTTTTTACCAGTTTTTTTAACGATACCAGGATTAATAAGGCAAAATAATTTACTATCGCCAAAGAGAGAGTCTTCTGATAGCTGTTCCATGATTCGGCTGGGATTATTATCATCAGTTAAATTAACAACCTCCATATCCCTATACTGACTTAGGATGGAAAGCTTGCGCTCCTCCATGAGCTGGTCCTCTGTACCGTAGAGCAAGTGAATGCTAGCCATGGTATCCTCCTAAATAGTAATTACACGATCCTCAACATACTCTTTTCCCACTATATCAATAGTATCTTCATCAGGCTCTATGGAATCTCTGGTAAATATAGTGGGACTATAGATAACCTGCCCCTCTGAAAGCCCCTTAGAGGAGGCTTCTAAAGTCTCAATAAAAGGCATGGAATCAGTCGTTACAAACAGGTCTTTGTCATTTAAATATTGTATGATTTTTTGCCCCTTTTGTCCATGGACTACCGCGTAAGACCCCTCCTTGCCCTCTATATAAAAACTCCCCCTCTCTCCACTTGTATCCAGCCTATGAAAGCTAGATTTGTTTGACTCCCATTGGCCATAGGAAGGGATTACATTAGAGATAACCATAGTGGCCTTATCATAACCATAGGCATGAAGAGCATTTTCTATCGCTTTATAGCTATAGACCTGGTCCCTGTCCGGTTTATTAGACAAGAGGACTAGCAATCGATTATCTTCATTAATAATCCAACTAGCAATGACCATCTTCATGGGTATTGTGTGAATAATGGTTCCCTGATGGTGATGGTTATAATAAGCCGAGACTAGGATCCATAGGGGTAAGCATAGGGCTATAGCAAGGGATATGGAGTTCATGGGCCTATGAATCTGAACCCAATTTGCGTAGGCCAAGCGACAGGTGCTGAGGTATAGGGCTGTTAGAGGCAGTGGTTGTATCCCCGTCCAGAAATAGGCATAGGGCATATGAGCCAAAGCTTGTATCAGCCAAGAATTCAACAGTAGGAGTTCTTTAATAAGCCACCAAAGAGGCTGTAAGGAAAGGCAAATGGACCCCAATAGGCCTAATAAGACAAGTAGTATAACTAAGTCTAGGATAGGTGCTACTAAGATAGCTGCTAAGAGACTTACTAGGCTGACATAGTGAAAATAGTAGAGTTGTAGCGGTATGATTAGAATTTGTGCAGCCAAGCATAAACTTAAGGGAGCTCGCAAGACACGTGGAAGGGCACCTAGCAGTTGATATAAAGGTTTAAAGAAAAGGATAATACCATAGGTAGCCCCAAAAGAAAGTTGAAAGGATACATCAAAGAGCAAGAATGGATCATAGAGCAAAAGGCCGATTCCGCATAGATGAAGGGCTTGTCTTGCCTGGTAGAGGCGGCCCTCTATAAGGCCAAAAGCTAGTAAAACGCCCATGAGAAGAGACCTAACTACAGGTGGGTTAAATCCAACCACTAAAGCGTAGGCCATAAGAATAAGCATGACCCCATATAGAGCCTTCCTCTTGGACAAGCCCAATAGTTTCAAAAGGCCATAGGATAGGGCCGATAACAGCGCTATGTGAGACCCTGATACCGATAAGATGTGAATGAGGCCCGTAAAGGAAAAGGCAGCTAGTAAATCTCCATCCAAGTCATAATAATGTCCACCCAAGACAAGAGAATTAGCGAGATAAGCTAAGTTTTGCGGTAATTTTTTATCTAATGTAGCTGAAACATTCCTGTGAATTTGCCCGATCCATCTTCGCAAAAATGACCCCTTACCTTGGGGGTCTTTATCTATAGTACCTTCATACACCTTAGCTACTAGGTTGTCAGACATAGCTCTGGCTCGTTTATTAATAGCCCCTAAATCTTCTGTTAGATTAGGAAAATGCCCACTACCCTTTACTATGACTGGATCGCCCTCATGAGCTGTAGCTTTCCCTAGACTAGTGACCTGGATGGACTGAGCCCCACAGGCAACCCTATAGACCCAATGGCTGCCGTCTCTAATGGGATGTCCCTCTTCTAGGAGGATTCCCTTATATATTCTATCCTTACCCACTAAAACCTGACTGGAGGCCTGGTAATCTAAGATGAGTGATGTTTGATGCCTATAGGCCATTCCAACAAGCGAAAAACAAACTAGACTATAGACTAGCAACCATCTTAGATAGTCAGTTTTTTGTATTCTTTTAATACCATAGATACCGTATAAAACTAGCAAAAAAAGACCTACACTTGCTAGGATTTCTTCTGGATTTAGTAAGGGATAAAAAGCAACATAGGCTAGAAGAGTCCCTAGGATGATTGATGCTAAAATAGCCCCACCACACTCCATGAAATCCAAGGGCCACCAGAGCCATAGTTCCTTAAGTCGTAACCTTATCTGCAAATTTCTTAAAGACGCCATCACCTATGCCCTTAACCTTTTTTAAGTCTTCTATGGCAGTAAAATTACCATGTTCATTTCTATAGTCTATAATTCGTTTGGCCATGGTAGAACCAATGCCTGGCAAGGCATCGAGATCCTTCTCCGAGGCTGTATTGATATTGATCAGGTTCCCCCGCAAAAGACTTTCAGGATTACCGGTGTAATGGAAGGGAATATGGATATGGCTACCTGGCTCAACTGGCTCAGCTAAGTTAATCGCTTGTGTGTCCGCATAGGAGACAAGTCCCCCTGCAGATGTTACTAAATCTCCTAATGAAGAGTTAGATTGAATAGCATAGAGACCTGGTTTTGCGACCGCCCCAGTAATATAAGCAATGGGACCTGTACTTGATGCAACCTGTGATGAAGGCTCCTGCGAAGGGAGCGGATCATTTGTTATAATAGACCCAAAGGAATAAATGGCTATTGCTAGGCCAATAATCCCACCTATGATAAGTAATACGAGTTTTTTATTCATGAAGACACCTCCTAGGAAAAAGTTCTATTTAGGATTAACAAATCCTACTCTATTTCCTAGTGTTGTCAATTTCATGACCCCTATGAAAATCTTATTGTATACCAATGATTGATAAGCATAGGATTCCAGGAAGGACTACCATGATTAATACAAATCTATTAAAACAATATGCCAGAACCCTCTTAGTTAATGGCGTGAACTTACAAAAGAATCAAATTCTCGTGGTCAATGTGGATGTGGATAGCAAGGATTTTGCCCTCATCCTTACCCAAGAAGCCTATAGCCTTGGCGCTAAGGATGTGGTCCTTAACTGGCGACATACCCCTATTACGCGGGAACGTCTCCTCCATGCTGATAAAGAGGTCTTGGCCCATCCTGCTAACTGGATTCCTGTTTACTACCAAGAATGGGTGGACCAAAAAGCCGCCTTTCTCTCCCTTATCTCGGCAAATCCCAAGGCTTTAGCAGGCATACCCACAGACCGCATCTCCCTTCAATCACGTAGCCTTAATAAGGTTCTATCCTTCTATCATACGGCCATCATGTCTTCTGGCGTAACCTGGTGTGTAGCCGCAGTAGCGACCCCTCTCTGGGCTAATCTGCTGGGTTATAATGGGACAGAAGATGAGCAAGTAGAAGCCCTTTGGAATGATATTTTCACCCTCTGCCGAATTCATAATGTTAAGGATGACCAAAGAATTACCCACCACTTAGAAGCCCTCAAGAAGCGAACTAAAGCCCTAAATGATTTAAATCTCAAGGCCTTACACTACACTTGTTCCAATGGTACAGACCTGACGGTTGATTTACCAGAAGGCCATCTCTGGCAAGGTGGGGCTGAAGCCTCTAAAGATGGCCTTATCTTTAACGCTAACATTCCAACGGAAGAAGTATTTTCTGCGCCTCAATGGAATGGGGTTAATGGCACCGTATTTGCTACTAAACCTCTGATTTACCAAGGTAATCCTATCGAAAACTTTTCCATTACCTTTACTAATGGAGAAATCGTTGATTATAAGGCACAGGTGGGACAAGAAATCTTAAAAGAACTCATAGAAACCGATGAAGGATCCCGCTATTTAGGGGAAGTAGCTCTGGTAGATCATTACAGCCCTATCAGCCAATCTAATAAAATTTTCTACGAAACACTCTTTGATGAGAACGCCTCCTGTCACCTAGCAATTGGAGCCGCCTATCCTACCTGCCTCAAGGATTCAGATGGTCTCTCCGAGGACCAATTAAAAGAAAAGGGACTCAACCACTCCCTAGCCCATGTGGACTTTATGATTGGCCACCAAGATATGGATATCGTGGGTATCCAACATGATGGAAGGCAAGTAGCTATCATGATAAAAGGCCGCCTTCAATTGTAATCTTCTATAGACAACAAGGCCTCCACAGAAATGACACTGACATATCTAAAAGAGACCATCTTACTTAACAAAATATGAAACAAAAAAAGATGCTAACCATCCTCTAGATGATTAGCATCTTTTTTATAGCCCATTGGACATATACCGTTACGAATAGCTATCTAGTCTCTTATTGATAGTCACGCCTCTATGAGCTTATCTTTTATAGTTCTATGGTCAAACTTCTATGACTAGCTTGGTATTGAATAATTGCTACACCAGCGGTCATGAGCATGCGCTTAGAAGCCTGTACTTCAGGTGTATCGGCGTACTTATCTTCCTTGAAGATAACAGCTTTGATGCCCGCCTGAATAATAGCCTTCGCACATTCATTACAAGGGAAAAGGGTTACATACATTTTAGACCCTTCCAAAGATCCTCCACGGTAGTTCAAGATAGCATTTAATTCACTATGGACTGTGTAGAAGTACTTATTATCCTCCGAACCTTCACGCTCCCAAGAGAAGGCATCATCGGAACAGTTCCGAGGCATGCCATTATAACCGATGGACAAGATCTTATTATCGTCGGACACAATACAAGCTCCCACCTGCGTATTGGGATCCTTAGATCGTTGGGCCGCCAATATAGCAACACCCATAAAGTATTCGTCCCAGGAAATATAATTACTCCGTTTTCCCATACCAATCCATCCTTCCTAGGTATAATCATGATATAAGAAAGGGGCTATGACTAGCCCCTTTCTCCTATTTAACTACAATATTAACTAATTTACCAGGAATAATGATGACTTTCACAATGGATTTACCATCAGTAAATTCCTTAACCCGATCCAGAGCCAAAGCTTGATCTTCTAGAACCTTCTTATCAATAGATACAGGAATGGTTAATTTGTCGCGAACCTTACCATTAACTTGAACGGCAATTTCCACTTCATCCACTTCTAAGGCGGATTCCTCGTAGCTAGGCCAGTTTTGTGCGTGTACAGAGCCATCAAAGCCAACTTGATGCCACAATTCTTCTGTGATATGTGGTGTGAATGGAGCTAACAAGAGGATGAGGTTTTTCACCAATTCATTCGCCAACATAGCATTGACAGATTGGTTCTTATCAATGTGTTGATACATAGCGTTAACCAATTCCATAATGCCAGAAATAGCCGTATTGAAATTGAAGCGACCATCCAAATCTTCCGTCACCTTTTTAATGGTCTTATGCAAGACCCGACGAAGAGCAGTTTCTTCTTTAGTAAAGTCACCTGCTTGTCCTTGGGTACCAAATTGGCTGTATTGGTCAATGATGCGCCATACGCGGTTAAGGAAGCGATAAGACCCCTCTACCCCTTGGTCAGACCAATCCAAGTCACGGTCTACAGGAGCTGCAAAGAGAATGAAGAGGCGAGCTGTATCAGCGCCGTACTTGTTGACAATTTCCTCAGGCGATACTACATTGCCCTTGGACTTGGACATTTTGGAACCTTCTTTAAGGACCATACCCTGGGTTAATAGGCCCTTGAATGGTTCATTGATATCAACCAAGCCAAGATCGTGAAGAACCTTAGTGAAGAAACGGCTGTAGAGCAAGTGCAAGATGGCATGCTCAATACCACCGATGTATTGGTCAACATTCATCCAGTAATCCGCTACATCCTTCTTGAAGGCTTCTTGATCATTCCGTGCATCAGTATAACGCAAGAAATACCAGGAGGAGTCAATAAAGGTATCCATGGTATCGGTTTCGCGCTTAGCAGGTCCACCGCACTTAGGGCAGGTAGCATCCATAAAGGATTTAGAGGTCGCTATTGGAGAAATAGCACCACCATCAAATTTCACATCTTCAGGAAGGCGTACTGGCAATTGGTCTTCTGGCACCAATTGTTCTCCACACTTGTCACAATAGACAACAGGAATAGGAGCTCCCCAATAGCGTTGGCGAGAAATGAGCCAGTCACGAAGGCGGAAGTTTTTAGTTCCTTGGCCAATCCCCATCTCTTCAAATTTAGCTGTTACAGCCTTACGAGCTTCTTCTGAAGTAAGGCCATCAAACTCACCAGAATTAATGAGAATACCATCGTCATGGTAGGATTCGCGCCATGCACTCATATCATAGTCCCCATCAGCTGGTTGGATGACAGGTTTTACAGGTAAATCATACTTTTGAGCGAACTGCCAGTCGCGAGAATCGTGAGCAGGAGAGCCCATAACGGCACCTGTACCATAATCTACTAAGACATAGTTAGCAATCCAGATAGGAACATCTTGGCCGGTCAATGGATGTTTAGCATAGGAACCAGTAAACATACCTTCCTTAGGTGCCTCTGTAGACGTGCGGTCAATATCGGACATATTTCGCATACGGGTAATAAAGGTATCTAACTGAGCCTTATTAGGAGCGTCCTTGATGAGGGCTTCCACATATGGATGTTCTGGTGCCAATACGATATAGGATACGCCGTAAATAGTATCTACACGAGTTGTATAGACAGCAATTCTTTGGTCGATAGAAGGCACGTCAAAGGAGAATTGAGTCCCTGTAGAACGGCCAATCCAGTTCCTTTGCATAGCCTTAACCCGTTCAGGCCAACCATCCAAGGTATCCAAATCATCTAAGAGACGGTCTGCATAGTCAGTAATCTTAAGGAACCATTGAGATAAGTCTTTTTTCTCAACAGGATTATCACAGCGCCAACAGAGGCCATCGATTACTTGTTCGTTAGCCAATACGGTATGGCAGGTTTCGCACCAGTTAACCTTAGCCTCTTTCTTATAAGCCAAGCCCTTTTTATAGAATTGTTCAAAGAGCCATTGAGTCCACTTGTAATAGTCTTCCTTACAGGTAGCTACTTCTCGATCCCAATCATAGGAAAGACCCAAGGACATTTGTTGGCGCTTCATATTTTCAATATTGGAAAGGGTCCAATCTTTAGGCGCGATGCCATGTTTAATGGCGGCGTTTTCTGCAGGCATACCAAAGGAGTCCCACCCCATTGGATGCAAGACATTAAAGCCCTTCATCTTTTTAAAGCGAGCCACTACGTCACCAATGGAGTAGTTACGAACGTGTCCCATGTGGAGGTTACCGGATGGATAAGGGAACATTTCAAGTACATAATACTTTTCCTTATTCTTGTCCAAATCAGTTTTGAATGCCTTATCAGCAAGCCACTGCTTTTGCCATTTCTTTTCAATATCCTGGGCGTTATATTTTTCTTGCATGCCCTAGCCTCCTAACACAATATCTAAACCGGCCACATTGAGTGTCCGATGAGTAAACAATTACATAATATTATAGTACTGAAAGCTACCTAGAGTCAATAAAAGCCCCTATTTCTAGGGGCTTTCCATAGGTTTCTATACATTACTTAGACTGATGGATTTCGTCTTGTATCGTTTTGGAGTTTTTATCTTTTTTCAAACTTGAATCATTCTTACTTTTTGTATCTATCACGTTAGCATGATGTAATTCCTTAGTATGATTAGATACATTAGACTTATTTGATTTTTTGGCCTGATCATCTGTCTTAGAAGGATCTGATTCTGCAGCCTGATCCAAGCTCTTAATTTGATCTAGGGCTCTCACCTGGTCTACGGCCTTATAGAGAGGATATTGATAAATCATATCATTGATATCCTTATCTTCAAAGCCCTTGCGCCATGCGGCAAAGCCTGCTAATTTTAACTCATTCACCAGGGCTAATTTTTCTTCTAAGGACTTATTATCTTCAAACCAAATTTTTTGGACCGTACCAGATTGGTGGTTAAGGACCAAAGGAATACGAGGGTCCTTCTTGACCAAACCTTGCGATGGAATGGTTAATGTATAGCCTCGCAATTGCTCATTCCAGACCACATTATCTTCAAAGGCCTTAAGGTAGTTACGAGAGTCCGCTATAGTCAGTGTCTTGGATTGGGCGCGCCCATAAGATTCCGTCCAGATTCGAGTATAGAAAGGAATGCCTAAAACCAATTTGTTAGCTGGAACCTCCCCTAACATTTGCTCGGTTTGCTTACGCACCCAAGGGTAGGAAGCAATAGGTCCAGCTGTTGGAGAGGAATGCCCCACTTCATCATAGGCCATATGGACCACGTAGTCTACAGACTTGGATAAAGCAGGACGATCATAGACGCGAGACCAGTATTCTGATGTAGAATAGCCCGTTACATCTATCGATGTATAAATCCCATATTGGTGCAAGTAATCTGATAAATAAGCAACAAAATGACTCAACTGATCCCGGTGGGACTCATGAATGTTTTCAAAGTCAAAGTTATATCCTTCAAAACCATAGGATAACGCGTATTGAACAAATTGTTGCGCATAAGTAGCCCATAGACCACTGCCACTTTGCCCCAAAATGGAGGCGGTAAAGGATGGATCAAACTGGTTCGTTACGAGAGGCCAAACTTGATAGCCCTTATCTCGGTATGTTCTCACATAGTCCGTAGATATGCGTGGGCTAGCCTTAAGGCCATTAGACTGGAGGACAAACCAAGATGGGGACATGATATTAGTCCCCCCCTCATGCATGAGGCTTGGGTTGGCTTCTGTCGTTAGGGGGTCAAAGGCCCAGGCTACAGGATTTTTCAAAATCCGAGCCTTAGGCAATGGCATGCCATCTAGAAGGAGTTTAAAAGCAGTGGTATCTACAAAATTACCTTCCTTAGCAGACTTTGTTTCATTCCCATTTATATCTTTAATTATAGTAGATCGCTTTACATAGTTGAGAGCTAAGGGCTCTGTTTTCCCATTAGGATCCATATGAATGATGCCATCAGACAAGGTCACCCGCGGAAGGTAAATAGTATATTGAGTCTTCCATTGGTTGCTAGTCCACTTATAAGGAAGACTTGCCAAGAAATCATCCAAAGGAACTAGGTTCTCATCTTCATAGGCACCAAGAACTTTAGAGGCCGGCTGGATAGGTTCTTGCAAGGGAGCTTGGTCCAATTTTTGTACCTTTTTCTCTTCTTTTTTACGGGCTCTCTCTTCCTCTTTTTTAGCTTTAGCCTCTGCTTGTGCTTTCTCCTTGGCCGCTTTCGCTTGCGCTTTTACTTCTTGTTTAGCCGCCTTCTCCTCTTCCTTGGCTCTAGCTTTAGCCTCTTTCAAGGCTGCCTTGTCTTCGCCATCAGCAGACTTAGCTGGGTCTCCTACTTTTACTACCTGTATATCATCATAGAAAGCATCCTCTGCACCTACATGACTGACCCAAAGGGGATTCGTAACGCTTAAGACAGCTAGAATAAGAGCTGAATTTTTTAACTTAGAATATTTCATGCGTCCTCCATAAGACTTTCATAATGCCTAAATTATAGCATAATTTATTGAATAAGAGCCCTTCATCATCTATAATTTTAGATATTATTTACAGATTATATAGGGGGTATCTTATGCACCAGTACTTATTCTTTATTGGGGACTTCCCCATCCGGGCCTATGGTCTCATCTTGGCCCTAGCCATCACCTGTGGAGGCCTTGTCGCTTACTACCTCATGAAAAAGGATGGCCGTGGCTGGCACGTTCATATGCCTGATTTTATGATTACCATTGGTGTGGCGGGACTGATCGGCGCCCGTCTTTGGGACGTGTTCTTTTTTGACTGGGCCTACT
>CAKPUJ010000017.1:0-28058 GCA_934191645.1 uncultured Veillonella sp.
TTCAATATTATTCTGGGCTTGCTTGGAATCATTGTGGTCTACGCAGTCTTCTTCCAAGTGCCTGAAGCGGTAGGTCTCGGCAAGTATGTGCGAATCGCTTTCTTCCACATCCCTGTGGCCTGGGTTTCCGTCTTGGCCTTCATCACATCTGCTATTTATGCCATTAAGTATCTTAAGGGCCATAAGTTAAAAGATGATATGCGGTCCTATAAGGCCTGCTTGCTTGGCTTCTTCTTCTGCATCTGGGCCACTGTATCCGGCGCTGTTTTCGCCAAGTTGACATGGGGCGCTTATTGGAATTGGGACCCTCGAGAAACATCAATCTTTGTTTTACTCCTTATTTACGCTGCTTATTTGACCTTGCGGCAAGGTAACATCGAGCCAACCCGTAAGGCTAAGATTTCATCCATTTATACACTCTTATCCACGGTGGTTATGCCATTCTTGGTCTTTGTATTACCGCGGATTTACTTCTCCTTGCATCCTGAACCTCTCATTAATGCAAGCGGTAAGATTGAAATGGATACTATTATGATTTGGACCCTAATGGGATCTCTCTTATTCTTTACTTTGCTATTCTTCAAATTGCTCTATAAAAAGAACTATTTAGTGAAGGAGATACAAGAATGAAAAAACGTCACTTAGCCTTGCTCATTCCTCTTATCGTATTTGGTTCCTACTGTGTCTATGCTTTTAATGATAATGCGACGCCGTATGTATCCATTCAAGAGGCTTCTGAAAAGAGCTCTAACGTACAAGTTAAGGGCACCTTGGATAGAAGCAAGCCTTATGGCATGCAACAAGATGGTAACTTCCACTTCTTCCTCATCGACGATGAAGGTAAGGAAGCTGAGGTTGTTTACCACGGTTTGAAACCAGATGATTTCGATCAATCCGTCCATATCGTAGCCATTGGCAAGTACGAAAATGGGGTTATTGAATCCAATAAACTATTAATTAAGTGTCCATCTAAGTATGAAGGGAAAAAACCACAATGATAGGTTCTTTGTTGTTGAGTTTGATCCTAATCTTGTCCTTGGCGGCTCTCTTCTTTAACCGCAAGAGTCAGGGTTATGAGATCAACAAGGCTACTCGTATCCTCCAATACGTGGCCTTAGTCGTTACGGTAATTACAGCCGGTTATTTGATTTCTTTGTTTATGACAGATCGCTTCGAATATGAATATGTTTGGGCTTATTCATCTGTCGATTTGGCACCTATTTATAAATTTACAGGTCTATGGGCTGGCCAACAAGGTTCTTTCCTCTTGTGGCTTCTCCTTCATGCTATAGCAGGTACGGTTCTTCTCTTGCGTAAGTCCATGAACCGCACTTCATTCTCCATCTACCTTTTGCTTCAAGTCCTCTTGGTATTACTCTTGTTTGCCAAGAATCCATTCGATTTGGCACCTGTAGTAGAAGCTGATGGAGCAGGGCTTAACCCGCTATTGCAAAACATCTGGATGGTATCCCATCCACCACTTCTCTTTATGGGCTATGCCTTTTTGGCGATTCCATTCTGCTATGCCTTGGGCGCACTCTTCACCAATGACTATGAAAGTTGGCTCAAGAAAGCCCGTACTGCTACGGTTCTTGCGTGGACTGTATTGGGCGCAGGTATCTTCCTCGGTGGCTTCTGGGCCTATGAAACATTGGGCTGGGGTGGCTATTGGGGCTGGGACCCAGTAGAAAATGCTTCCTTGGTTCCTTGGTTGATTGCTACAATTATTCTGCATTTCCAATTTGGAGCTCATAAAAATAAGGGTTTCTTTAAACCTATGATTTCTGCTTCCATCTTTGGTTATATATTTGTTGTTTACGGTTCATTCTTGACCCGGTCTGGGGTCTTGGGTGATTTTTCCGTTCACTCCTTCTCCGGTGGCGATATTGGTCTCCTCTTAGGTGGTGTCGTAGCCCTCTTGACCATGCTAGGATTCTTTGTTCTTGCGTTCAAGTGGCAAGATATCCCAGCAGGGGAAATTTACGATGGTGTATCCAATCCTAATTTCCTTCTTGTAGCAGCTATGTTAGTCATCGTTGTTATGGCCATTATCGTTACATTCGGTATGTCCCTCCCATTCATCTCAGGGATTACCGGTAAGGGTACAGCTGTTCAAAGCGCCTTCTACAATAAGACGATGGGCCCACTCTTTGTGGTCTTGCTCGTCATGTTGTTTGCATACTATATTCGTCGTAAGGGTATTGCTTTTGGTTCTGCTATCATCCATGGTGGGGTAGTGGTCATGGCTGCAGGGATCTTTATCTCTGGCTTCTTGGCTCAAGATACACAAGAACAATTTGTGGTGGGTCAGCCAGTAGACTTTGCAGGTCGCACCATCACTTACCAAGGGATTCGCATGGCTGACGACCAAAGTGCTAAATACCATGTCTTCGATGTAGACGGCAAGCAGGTAGAAGCTGAAACTAAGCTCAACGACCACGGCCAAGATGCCGCTAAGGCTCCGGCTATTGTCAGCGGGCTTACTGGTGACCTGTATTTTGCGCCAGCAGTTGATTCCGATCCTGCCCCAGAAATTACCATCAAGCGTGGTGGTATGGCCATGGGTGATGGTATTCTCATCGCTTATGAAAAGGGCAACATTTCAACTATGGGTGCTACAGGCAACCAATCTGCCCAAGCTCTCTTGCGCATCACTGATGGTAAGAAAGAAGAAGAGGTAACACTTTCCATTACGAAACAGGGTCAAAACTTCAAACCAGTGCCAATCATTGTTTTGGACGGCCACTATCGTATGGAGTTACATGCTATTACTGGTAATTTTGGGGAAATTAAATTAACAGCAGTAGACTTAGACAAAGAAAAGGTAGCCCCTATTCAAGCAGAAGTTAGCTTTAAACCTTTCATCTGGCTTGTTTGGACAGGCGCTATATTGCTCGTGATAGGAGGTGTTTGCAGACTCGTAAAATTCCTTAGAGCATAGTATTGTTTCTTAAGTAGAAAGGGGGATGGCTTTGTGATTAGTAAAGATTATTTAAATCGACATGCGCTGAAGCTCATGGTGGTTGGCTTTGCTATTGGACTCTTGGCTGTGTTCGGCACAGTAGGGGCATACTCGGTATTCGAGTCGCCTGAGTTCTGTGGCTATTGTCATGCCATGAAGGCAGAACATGCTACTTGGGAAAAGGGCCTACATAGAAATGTAGACTGTGTAGAATGCCACTTGCCTAATGATAACCTTGCTCATCACTTGGTAGCGAAAGCTGAAACAGGTATGGTCGATGTTTATCACGAAACTAAACGTGATTACCCAGCAAATATTGAAATTACTGAACAAGGTAAACAATATGTAAATGATAACTGTCTCCGTTGTCACGAAGTGACTAACGATAAGGTTCATCAAAGCTTGGGTGAAACTAAAAACTGTATCAAATGCCATCAGGATGTTGCCCACGGGCAAGATCATTTAGAAGGGGGTACCAATCTTGAAGTTAAGTAAACTCAACAAGATGCAAAAGTTCCTCATGGGCGGTGCCGTAGTTGCAGCAGCATGCCTTAGTTTTGTTGTATTCCGCGTTACCGCACAGCCTGTGAATTTGACAGACCATGTGGATGTCAAACCAATCACCACGGAAGATTCCTATCATAACTCTTCCTTCAAGGATGCATATCCTTTGGAATATGATTCCTACGAAACTAAAAACTTGGATCAATCCAAGACTCCAACTGGTTACGGTGGGTCCATTCCTTACCAACACTGGGATGATGAACCTGCTAACAAGGCTAACTTTGCTGGTTATGGTTTCTCTAAGGACTATGCAGAAGACCGTGGTCACGTGTATGCCTTGGAAGACATTGATAAAACATTACGTATCACTGATAAATCCACAGGCTACTGTATCACATGTAAAACACCATACTTGGAAAAATTGTACCAAGAATATGGTTGGGATTACGCTTACAAACCATTCGCTGAAATTCGTGCAGAAGTACCAAACGACTCCCATATCGGTTGTGCTAACTGCCATGACCCTCAAACTATGGAATTGCGCGTAATCAACCCTGCTTTCATTCAATCTATGGCACGTCGTGGCATCGACGTAAACAACGCACCTCACAATGATATGCGTGGTTATGTTTGCGGCCAATGTCATGCTGAATACTACCTTGCTCCAAATGGCGCTGGTGTAATCTTCCCATATGATAATGGCTACACAGCTCAAGAAATGTACGAATACTATCAAACTAAACCAAATGGTTTCGATAATGACTGGATCCATCCTGAATCCAAGGTACATGAAATTAAAGCACAACATCCAGATTGGCCAATTTGGGCAACTTCTATCCATGCTGACAATGGTGTAACTTGTATCGATTGTCATATGCCTTATATGACACATCAAGGTCAAAAATACACTTCTCACTGGATGACTAGCCCAATGAAAACACAAAAAGAATCTTGCTCTAAATGTCATAAACTCGATGATGATAAACTCCTCGCACGAGTTAAGACAATCGAAGATAACACATTCAGTGCACAATTCAAAGCTGGTGAAAACGTAAAAGCTGCTAACACTGCTATCGGTAATGCTATGAAAGCTGGTGCTACTGATGCTGAATTGGCAGATGCACGTGAATTTGCTCGTCGTGCACAATGGTACTGGGATTACTGCTCTGCTTCCAACGGCATGGGCTTCCATAACCCTGACCAAGTGTTGACTACTTTGGCTGACTCCATTGATGATGCTCACAAGGCTATCGAAGCAGCTCAAAGAGCAGCCGCTGCACACGGTGCTAACATCTAATTCTTCCAGTTAGATACTAAAAAAAGGACGATACATTTGTATCGTCCTTTTTGTTTTGCCTACTATTCTTTGTTATAATTAAAAGTAACGCATATAGCGTTAGAGAGTACATATTCGGACTTTCAATCTGTTTTTATGTATAACCTAGGCAGATCTCTGCCTAGCATAAGGAGAAAGTATGGAAAAGGTAATTGCCGTCGCTATGTCTGGCGGTGTAGATAGCTCCCTAACAGCAGCTATGTTATTGGAACAAGGCTATAAGGTATTTGGTATTACCCTTAGACTTTGGGTCAATGGGGCGGATAATGAGCAGATGCCCTTAGCCGTAACTGATGCCAAGAAGATGTGTGACTTCTTAGGCATTGAACACCATGTTGTCGATGCGCGTGATATTTTTTATGGTAATGTTGTGGACTACTTTATTCAAGAGTACGCTCATGGTCGCACACCTAACCCTTGTGTCTTCTGTAATAAGCACATCAAATTTGATTTGCTCTTAAATCGGGCCTTGGAACTCGGGGCTACCCACATGGTGACGGGTCACTATGCACAGGTTACCTATAATCCTGAAGCCAAACGATATGAGCTCCATAAGGGGGAAGATCCAAGTAAGGATCAATCCTATGTCATGTATAACATGAATCAAAAAATCTTATCCCATCTCATGTTCCCACTGGGGGCCCAATGTAAGACTGAGACACGCAAGATGGCCTTGGAACGAAATTTGCCAGTAGCTAAAAAGCCGGATTCGGTTGATATTTGCTTCTTGCCAGATGGTAATTATCCTAGCTTGATAAACGCAGAAATGAAAGAACCAGTTAAAGAGGGGGATATTGTCCACGTGAATGGGGAGGTTTTGGGCAAGCACCATGGTCTCTTCAATTACACTATCGGTCAGCGGAAAGGATTAGGTATTGCCTATAAGGAACCACTCTATGTTGTTCGTTTAGATGGGGATAAGAATCAAGTTATAGTAGGGCCTAATGAAGCCCTCTTTACTAATCGTATGATTTGTAAGTACTATAACCATCTAGATGGTGACTTCCCTATGGAACTTCAAGCAGAAGGTAAAATTCGTTACGCCGCTCAACCCTCCCCATGTAAGACTAAACTCTTGAATGACGGTACCATGGAAGTGGTCTTTGAAGAGGCTCAACGGGCTATTACGCCAGGCCAATCGGTGGCCTTTTATGATGGCACTCGACTCTTAGGAGGGGCCGTTATCGATAAAGTATTGTAAGAGAGGAAACTATGTCAACAGAACGTATTCGTAATTTCTGTATCATCGCTCATATTGACCATGGTAAGTCTACCATTGCGGACCGTTTGATAGAACAAACGGGGACCTTAACGGAACGGGAGATGGAAGCGCAAGTTCTCGATTCTATGGATCTAGAACGTGAGCGGGGTATCACCATCAAGGCTCAATCCGTGCGTATTCTTCATACAGCTAAGGATGGCAACCAATACACTCTTAATCTCATCGATACTCCGGGTCATGTTGACTTTTCCTATGAAGTATCTCGATCCTTGGCTGCTTGTGAAGGGGCTCTCTTGGTCGTCGATGCGGCCCAAGGGGTTGAGGCACAAACCTTAGCTAATGTGTATTTGGCCTTGGAACATGACTTGGAAATCATCCCCGTCATTAATAAGATTGACCTACCATCAGCAGATCCTGAACGGGTTAAGAAGGAAATCGAGGATATCATTGGGCTAGATGCCTCTGATGCTATCCTTTGTTCCGCTAAGTCTGGAATTGGTATCCCTGATATCTTAGAAGCCATCGTAGAGCGAATTCCTGCACCAGAAGATAAATCGTCTGACCCAACCAGGGCCCTCATTTTCGACTCTCGCTTTGATGCCTATAAGGGTGCTATCGCTTATGTGCGGGTTAAGGAAGGGTCGATTAAGCTTAAGGATACCATCCGCTTCATGAACAATGGTAAAGATTTTGAAGTCACTGAGTTGGGTGTATTTACTCCTAATCTCTTGCCTGTCCAAGAACTATCCTGCGGTTCTGTAGGCTGTATTGCTGCTTCCATCAAGCAGGTGGCAGACTGCCATGTAGGGGATACGGTTACCTTGGCTACAAACCCTGCAGCTGAACCCTTACCTGGCTACCGCAAGGCGGTTTCTATGGTCTACTGTGGCCTCTATCCTACGGATTCTAAGGACTATGAAAATCTACGAGACGCATTAGAAAAACTCCAACTCAATGACGCAGCCTTGGAATATGAGCCAGAAACATCCTTGGCCCTCGGCTTTGGCTTCCGTTGTGGTTTCTTAGGACTCCTCCATATGGATGTCATCCAAGAACGGTTGGAGCGTGAATATAATCTTAGCCTCATAACAACTGCGCCATCCGTATCCTACCATGTCTTTAAGACTAATGGGGAGGAGCTGGTGGTTGATAATCCAGCTGACTTACCGGACGTTACAGAAATTGAACACATTGAAGAGCCATATGTAAAGGCAACCACTATTGTTCCTAAGGACTACGTTGGCGTTATTATGGAATTATCCCAAGATAAACGGGGTGAATACCAGTCCATGGATTATTTAGATGAAACCCGGGTATCTGTCGTATATCACTTGCCTTTATCTGAAATCATCTATGACTACTTTGATCGCTTGAAGTCTGCTACTAAAGGCTACGCTTCTTTAGATTATGAACTTATTGGTTACAAAACTTCTCCTATGGTTAAGATGGATATCTTGCTTAATGGAGAACCGGTGGATGCCTTGTCTATTATTGTCCATAAGGATAGGGCAGCTATCCGCGGACGCGCTTTAGCAGAAAAGCTCAAGGAATTGATTCCTCGACAAATGTTTGAAATCCCAATCCAAGCGGCTATCGGCAATAAAATTGTAGCTCGGGAGACGGTAAAGGCTTGGCGCAAGGACGTTTTGGCCAAGTGTTATGGTGGCGATATTTCTCGTAAGCGTAAACTCTTGGAAAAACAAAAGGCCGGTAAGAAACGGATGAAGTCTGTCGGTTCTGTAGAAATTCCACAAGAAGCCTTCATGGCTATCTTGAAGGTAGATGACTAATGGACAAGAACATTGGTAGAAGGGGAGATTTGGGCCTATATATCCATATTCCTTTTTGCCATACTAAGTGTATTTATTGTGATTTTCCTGCCTATCCTAACTTAGATGCCTATCATCAATCCTATGTAGAGGCTCTTATAGGGGAGATTAGTAGACGGGCGGATGGATCATCAGTTTCTACTATCTACTTTGGCGGAGGAACCCCTAGTATTCTACCCATAGATGCTATCAATGCTATTATGAAAGCTATCTATAAAGGCTTTCAGATCCAGGAAGAGGCAGAAATCACCCTTGAATCAAACCCCGGTGACTATGGGCGTGATCAACTGAAGGCCTTATGTTCATTGGGCTTTAATCGGATTTCTTTTGGCCTACAAACCTTTGATAATAGGGCGCTGACCTTCCTTGGTCGTAGCCATACGGCTAAGGAGGCAATAGACAATATATGTTTAGCGGCTGCTGTTGGCTTTAAAGGCTTGAATTTAGATTTAATCTATGGCTTGCCAGGGCAGGCCAGGAAGGATGTGCGCCATAATATAGAGGTAGCCGCTAGTCTTCCCATTAATCATGTATCCATGTATGGACTACAACTAGAAAAAGGAACCCGTCTCAGTTACTTAGTGGATCAAGGCTCTATTAGCCTCCCCGATTTAGACCAGGTGGATGCCATGTATGACACCATGGTAGAGGGCCTTTCAGCTAAGGGGTTTGAACGCTATGAGATTTCAAACTTTGCTCGACAGGGGCATTATAGTCACCATAATTTACGCTACTGGCTCTATGATGAATACCTGGGATTTGGGGCAGGAGCTTCCTCCTTCTATAGGGGACAGCGCATAACTAATACTGCCTCAGTGATCAACTATAGTAAGGCCTTATCTAATGGTTTGACCCCAGCTCAGTCTGTGGAGACTATAGACCAGAATCGCGGCCAGGAAGATTTCTGCTTTTTAGGTCTCAGAACTGCCTGGGGGATTCAAGCCAAAAGCTTTCGAGACTTATTTGGCACCTCTGTAGAGGACCAATTTGGTTCAATCATTGAGAAACTTTGTGGACTAGGTCTCTTACAAGTAGTGCCAGGAGGGTATGCATTGACTGACTTAGGAGCTAAGCATGGTAACTATGTGTTTGAACAATTTATTAGGGATTAGAATCTATGGTTAGGATGAAGAGCTTTTTATTATCATGGTCTATGAGGTAGGAACTCATAAGGTCCTTGTCTAATTTATTAAATGAACCTCTCTTAGAGGGTTCATCCTTTTATTTTATTATTCGTAAATATATTAGTATCTGTATCCATCTAATTGATGGGGAAGGAGTTTCTTATGAATATGAAAAAAACTATGTTGGTGCTCACTTCTTTGGCTACTATGAGCCTTTCTCTTGTAGGTGCATCCTCATTCCAAGTGGTTGATGCTAAAATTGGAGCTAATAGCCTAAACCAAGATGTAGTCTCTAAGTCTACTAAGCTCAATACACCTGGTGAAGCAACTCAAGTGGTATTAAAGTCCACAGCCCTTACACTTTCTCGTCAAGGGCAAGACCAATGGTTCCCTCTCAATGGTAACCAAGCGAATACGGGCGTAATGGCTATGGTGAATGACCAAGAACCTAATAAGACTTTCTACCTAGTGGCTATTAAAGAAGCTATTAAAAATAAAAAGATGCCTGTTTCCAAGCAAAGTGTAGTAGGTTTCGATGCTACTAGCAAAACATGGACAACTTATTTAACCAATGATCAATTGCCAGGTACCAACACTAAATTTGATCATAAGGAAATCAAAGGGGTTCATCATGGTATCCTTATGGGCGAATCTCTCTATGCTAACCACGATGGTAAGAATGTAACCATTACCAAGTCTTATTATGATATGTTCTGGGATAAGGATAAACAAGCCTTTGGTTATAAACTCTTGGATACAGTAAAACAAACTGTACCACAAGATAAGACCCATCGCCGTTAGGAGATTCCATGGTAGATCAGCATTATTGGAAGGAGCATTCCTTCTTCCGCATTTTGCCAGAAGATTGCCAGAACTTTAGAATTACGGAGAATACCTTCTACGAGATGCCCTTAACTGGAGGCTATGGCCTTAATGATGCATATTATAGCGAAGAGTCTGATACATGGTTTGTAGAAATCTACTACCAGGGTATGAAGTATTGGGCTGAAATCTTTTGGGAAGACTGGGATTGGAAGGCTTGTTATCAACTGGAAAAAGATACTTTTTCTAAGGACATAGAAGAGAGAATCATCAAGGAGACCAAGACACTTACCATTTCTATGGCGATCTTAGGGACCTATTGTGTTCATGGTTACTGGTTACAATTGCAATTTGCAAAGGACTTAGTGGGATCCATGCTTTGCCTCTATGATGAATCTAAGGAGCACCTCCACACGGCAGACTGGGTGGATAAGGCTGTAGCAGCCCAACGACAGTTCCCTCTTAATAATCTCTTTGCCGTTCATCTAGATATAGATGAGAAAGAGGGGAGAACCTGTATGGAAACAGCAGGCCTCTCCCGATTTGGCCTAAGCGAATTACGTGATAAGGTTGATCTTGTTCCCAAGGTTGATTCACCACCAGAGGCGGTTCAAGAGGTTCGCAATCATTTAGATGATATAGTGGATCAAGCATCAGATAGTCTTTATCTTTTAGTTAATAAGGGAAGTTTCTCTCGTTTAGTTAATCCTGCTATGTGGAAGCATGAACATTAGAGGGAACTTTTTTATTAAGGTGCTTTCCTATAAGGTGGTTTTTCTATCCTATGATTTCTTTACTTTTATTTTATAAAATACTGGAATTGCTCATCATTATGGGTATGGGCTATGGGATTGTAAAATCTGGCATCCTCAAGGCGGACGATTCTATCGTTCTCTCTAAGGTAGCCCTTTATATTGTGAGTCCCTGTATCATCCTCTATGCCTTTCAGGTAGATTTTACAGATCAGGTTAAGGCAGGGCTCCTCTATTCCTCTATGCTAGCCCTTGGTGTTCATTTTCTCTATTTAGCTATCAATAAGATTATCTATGTGACCTTGGGCTTTAACGTGGTGGAACGGATGTCCATCATTTATTCTAATGCGGGCAACCTAATCATCCCAATTGTGGTATCCATCTTAGGACCAGAATGGCTTATTTATTCCATTGCTTTTATGGCTATTCAGATAGTCTTCTTTTGGACCCACTGTAAATTCCAGTTTTGCCAGAATGAAAGATTTGACTGGCGATCTATGGTGACTAATGTCAATTTAGTGGCTATCGCTTTTGGCGTACTATCCTTACTTTTGGGAATTCATTATCCTAAGGAAATCAATGATATCCTTGGATCTGTCGGTAACATGATTGGCCCTGTCTGTATGTTAGTAACAGGTATGATCGTCGGTGGTATGAATCTCAAAGCCCTTATTGGTCGCTTAGCAGTCTACAAGGTGGTCTTCTTTAGACTAGTCCTCATGCCCGCTTTCTTCCTAATCCTTTTTAAAAGCTTGGGCTTAGCTTCCCTGGTAGACCATGGCCAAGACATTCTTCTCATTACATTTTTGGCCATTGGAACGCCCTCTGCTTCGACGGTGGTCCAATTCGCCCAGGTCTATGGAGGGGATGCAGAATATGCGGGAGCTATCAATATTATGTCCCTGCTTTTATGTATCATTTCTATGCCTATTTTTGTTTACCTATTTAATTTGTAAGATTGCCTTGATTCTTCTTTTCCACTTAAAAGATAATATTTGATTAGTAGCATATATAGTAAATAGACTATATATGCTACTTTTTTGACCTTTTTTGACTTTATAATAATTTTTTTTAATTTTTTATGGATGAGGGAAAATCCAGTAGGGGCAAGGGCTTAAGGGATATTTATCCTGTCTTTTTGACTAATAATCTATAAAAATTTATTTGACTTTTTGACTTTTCCTATTGACATTGGATTTTACTATGATACTATTAGGATGTAATCAGAATTTGATTGCTCAGTTTGTTGGTTAAAATACATAAGGTATTCAATCTTTTGTATGACATATATAGAAAGGGAACCTATGGCAGAGGATAAAGACAAGAACCTACATGAAGAGGTAGGCGATCAAGAAGGGGTTCAAGAAGAGACACTAGAAGCTGCTGATACTACAGATTCGGCTGATTCCACTCAAGAACCTGTTCAAGATGATGAAGCCATGAATCAAGATTTAGCTGCGCTTCAATCGGAATTCGAAAATCGCTATAAACGCTTACAAGCTGATTTCGATAACTTCCGTCGTCGTACCAATCAAGAAAAAGAACAATTAAGTGGTTTTATAAAAGGCGATGTCTTGAAGGACCTCTTGCCTGTATTGGACAACTTTGAACGGGCTTTAGCTGTAGAAGCTGAAGGGGATACAAAAACTTTCTTAGATGGCTTTGCTATGATTTATAACAATCTTAAGGCAGCCACTGAAAAGCATGGTTTGAAACCGATTGAATCCCTAGGCAAACCATTTGATCCGAACCTACACCAAGCTATCCAACGGGTAGATAATGATGAATATGAGGCGGATGTGGTTTGTCAAGTCTTCCAAGAAGGCTATGAAGTAGATGGTCGCGTTATTCGTCCAGCTATGGTTGTCGTTTCTAATGGTAAATAGTAGTGTGCACTAAGCTGTGGGCGAGGTGCATGAAATGAATTGATACTGTGGGATACATCCCTAGTATATAGATTAGATTATTAGGAGGTCATGTAAGATGGCAAAAGTAATAGGTATTGACTTGGGTACAACTAACTCTTGTGTAGCGGTTATGGAAGGCGGCGAACCAGTCGTAATTACTAACCAAGAAGGGGCTCGTACTACTCCTTCTGTTGTTGGTTTCGCTAAAAATGGCGAACGTTTGGTAGGCCAATTGGCAAAACGTCAAGCTGTTTCTAATCCTGAAAATACAGTAGCTTCTATTAAACGTCATATGGGTGAAGATTATAAGGTTACCATTGAAGGTAAATCCTACACACCTCAAGAAATTTCTGCTATGATCTTGCAAAAGATTAAAGCTGATGCAGAAGCTTACTTGGGTGAAACCGTATCCCAAGCAGTTATCACAGTTCCTGCTTATTTCACAGATTCTCAACGGCAAGCAACTAAAGATGCGGGTGCTATCGCAGGTTTGGAAGTTCTTCGTATCATCAACGAACCAACAGCAGCGGCTTTGGCTTATGGTGTAGATAAAGAAGAAGATGGCAAGGTTCTCGTATTTGACTTGGGCGGTGGTACCTTCGACGTATCTATCCTTGAATTAGGCGATGGCGTATTCGAAGTTAAAGCTACATCCGGTAATAACCACTTGGGTGGCGATGACTTTGACCAACGCATTATGAATTGGTTGATTGAAGAATTCAAGAAGGATACAGGCATTGACTTGTCCACTGATAAGATGGCTGACCAACGTTTGAAAGAAGCTGCTGAAAAGGCAAAAATCGAATTGTCTGGTGTAGCTTCCACAAATATTAACTTGCCATTCATCACAGCTGATGCAAGTGGTCCAAAACACTTAGATTTGACATTGACTCGTGCTAAATTTGATGAACTGACACGTGATCTTGTTGAAGCAACCATCGAACCAACACGTAAGGCTATGAAAGATGCCGGCTTGTCTGCATCTGATATCGATAAAGTATTGCTCGTAGGTGGTTCCTCTCGTATCCCTGCTGTACAAGAAGCAATCAAAAAAGAATTGGGTAAAGAACCTAATAAAAACCTTAATCCTGATGAATGTGTAGCTATCGGTGCTGCTATTCAAGGTGGTGTTTTGGTAGGTGAAGTTAAGGACGTATTGCTCCTCGATGTAACTCCATTGTCCCTTGGTATTGAAACAATGGGTGGCGTATTCACACGTATCATCGATCGCAACACTACAATCCCAACTTCTAAATCTCAAGTATTCTCCACAGCTGCTGATAATCAACCTTCCGTTGATATCCATGTACTTCAAGGGGAACGTGAGTTCGCTGCAGACAATAAGACCTTGGGTCGTTTCTCCCTCGATGGTATCCCAGCTGCTCCACGTGGGGTCCCTCAAATTGAAGTAACCTTTGATATTGATGCTAATGGTATCGTACACGTAAAAGCAAAAGACTTGGGTACTCAAAAAGAACAAAACATTACCATTACTTCTTCCTCCGGTTTGAAAGATGAAGAAATTGAACGCATGGTAAAAGAAGCTGAAGCACATGCTGCTGATGATAAGAAACGTAAAGAAGAGTTAGACATCAAAAACAATGCTGACTCCCTCGTATACCAAGCAGAAAAAGCATTGAAAGACTTGGATGGTAAAGGCGACGCTGCCTTGTTAAAACAAGTGGAAGAAGCTAAGGATAAACTCAAAAAATCCCTTGAATCTGGCAATATTGAAGAAATCAAGAAAGATTCTGAAGCATTGACTGAACCATTGCATAAGATTGCTGAACAAGTATACGCACAAGCGCAAGCTGCACAACAACAAGGGGCACAAGCAGGTGCTACTGCAGAGGATGCATCCGCTAAGGGCGATGACAATGTAGTGGATGCTGACTACAAAGTTGTTGACGACGAAGATAAAAAATAAGAAGGGCTGGTAAGATATGGCTCACGATTATTATGAAGTCCTAGGGGTCGATAAAAATGCCTCTCAGGATGAAATAAAAAAGGCCTTCCGGAAGAAGGCGCGTCAATATCACCCTGACGTAAACCGTGACAACCCTGAAGCAGCAGAAAAATTCAAAGAAGCCAACGAAGCATATGAAGTTCTTTCTGATGAGACTAAAAAAGCCCAATATGACCAATTCGGCCATGATGCCTTCACCCGTGGTGGGGGCAACACGGCTGGAGGGTTCCAAGGGGGCGGCTTTGGCGGCTTTGGCGGTGGTCAAGGCTTCGGTGGTGCTGGTGGCTTCGGAGATATCTTTGATATGTTCTTCGGCGGTCAAGGTGGCAGTGGTCAACAAGGCCCACAAAAGGGGGCTGATCTTCGTGAAGATGTAACCATTAGCTTTGAAGATGCTGCTTTTGGTAAGGCCATTAAGCTAAAGGTTCATCGCCATGAAGAATGTAGCCATTGTCATGGTACGGGTGCAGAACCAGGGACTAAGGTTGAAACCTGTCCAACTTGTCATGGATCTGGCCAAGAATATGTAGTACAAAATACGCCATTTGGCCAAATGCGCTCCGCTCGCACCTGTCACACCTGTGGTGGTTCCGGTAAGAAAATCGAAAAGAAATGCTCCCGTTGCCGAGGCACAGGGGAACAAATGATGGAACGAACCATTGATGTAAAAATTCCTGCTGGTGTGGAAACTGGATCTCGCCTCCGCGTAGCCGGTGAAGGGGAACCAGGTCAATTGGGTGGCCCTAAGGGTGACCTCTACGTATATATTTATGTACGTAATCACAGAGAATTTGAACGGTCTGGTAACGATGTGGTGTCCCATGTAAATATTTCCTTTGCACAAGCTGCCTTGGGTGCTACTATCCGGGTGAATACCTTGGATGGTTTAGTAGAACTTAAGGTGCCAGAAGGAACTCAAACAGGGACTGCCTTCCGCATCAAGGGGCGTGGTATTCCATACCTCAGAAACCCTAAAACCCGTGGTGACCACCATGTTGTGGTAAGGGTTCAAACCCCTAAAAAACTCAATGACAAACAACGGGAACTTCTACTCCGCTTCGCACAAGAAAGCAAGGAAGAAGTTGATCAGTTGAATGTTAAAAAGGGTCTTTTTGACAAGATTAAAGAAGCTTTTGAGTAAGCTTTACTTACAACTTAATATGCTCTAATAAACACAGATTGAGGTCTATGGATACTTCTTTAGGGAAGTGCCATAGACCTTTTCTTATAAAAGTTATAAAAGTATTCATGATGAAGACTAGGATTAATATCTCTATGTAAAGAAGTAAGTTATGGCCTTTTAATAGGTCTCCTATAAGAGGTTATAGCTTAGAAAAAATTGAAGACTATCAATAAATAAGATAAAATATAAAATGTATGATATGTGGATGATCTGGGGAGACCAAGTATGCAGTGGATTGAAATTTCTATCATTTGCCGACAAGAACTAGCAGACCAAGTGATGGACCTATTAGGAGATTTTACCCCTAACGGAATCATCCAAGAGGCTTATGATCAAAGCCCTGACCTCACCAAGTTGACCATTTACGGAGATGTGTCTGAAACAGAAGAGGACTGGATCAAAGAAGTACAAGCTATCTTGAAGACCAACCTAAGCCCTGAGGAACTCGAGGGGCTGGACTCTATTTCAGCAAAAACTGTTGATGCGAATGATTGGCTTTACTCTTGGCAGCAATATATTGAGCCTTCTGAAATTCTACCAGGTATTATCATAAAGCCTGAGTGGCAAGACTATGAATCAAAACCAGGGGAAAGAGTTTTAGAGATCGCTTCTGACCTCTCCTTTGGGACTGGGGCTCATGAAACGACACGCAATTGTGCCAAGCTTGCTGCCTCTTATCTACAGGAACAAGGAATCATTGATACAACTTATAAGCTTTTAGATATAGATCGGGCAGGGGCTCTCAAGTGTTTAGACATTGGAACAGGCACGGGAATTCTAGTCCTAGTGGCCCATGCTTTAGGGCTTCGCAACTTATATGGTATTGATATTGATCCTTCTGCTGTAAAAGATGCAGAGAAAAATGCCAAGAAAAATGGGGTTAGGGCAAGCTTTATCTGTGGCGACTTAGATAAGGATTACCATGACCAAGCGGACCTTATCTTTGCCAATCTAACAGTGGATCCGTTAAAGATTCTCCTCCCTGTAATTGGCAAGAAATTGGCTCCAAAAGGGAAGCTTATCATTTCGGGCATCATTGATGACCGTTACCAGGAAATCATGCCTTATATTGAGGCTGACTGGTCGATTGATCGAGAAGTAAGTGATGGCCCTTGGCACACCTTTATCTTATCTGCAAAGTAGGTCTTACTATATTTTTATTACTTGACTACTAGTATTTATTTCATGAAAAGGATCCTATGAAGAAGATTTTTATTTCCAACCCTCTGGATCAAACTATTTATATTCCAGAGAAAGAAACCCATCATCTTTTACGGGTCTTTCGTCATGATTGTAAAAAGCCAATCCTTGTGACAGGATCTGACCAACGGACGGGCCTTTACTACATAATTGGACAAGAGGAGGGCTGTGCCCAAGCGAAACTTGACCATTATATTGATTTTCAACCTAGAGATTATGATATAGTCCTTGTTCAATCAATCCTTAAGGGGGATAAGATGGACCTGGTTGTGCAAAAATGCACGGAGTTGGACCTAGATAGTCTGTATACTGTAAGCACCAAGAATTGTGTTGCTAAGTATGATGGTAAAAAGCTAAAGGCTAAGGAAGATCGTTGGTCTAAGATTATGCAGGAAGCCTCACAACAGTGTGGACGCAATGATTTGCCTGATCTTACAGTGGGCTTGTCTCTCGACCAAATTTTAGAGCGGGAAAAGGAGTCTCTTTGTATCCTGGCCTATGAGGCTGAAGAGGGGATGACTCTTCGTAAGGTTTTGACAGATTATCCAGATAAACGGCGGGTTGTCATATTCATTGGTCCAGAAGGGGGCTTTCATGCTGAAGAGGTGGCAACCTTGGCTGATAAGGGTGTCTTTGTAGCCTCCTTGGGAAAGACTATTTTACGGGCAGAAACGGCCGCTATTTCTGCGGTGGCTATGGCTAAATACCAATTGGAATTGTAGCAGTCGAAGAGATAAATATGTAGGGATGACCAAGGGTCATCCTAGTTGTTTGATAGAGTAGGAGAGGTATGAAAACAGTAGCTTTTACAACCCTTGGTTGTCGGGTTAATCAATATGATACAGATGCTATGAAAGGCCTCTTTATTAAGGCTGGCTATGAGGTTGTCGATTTTGAAGATCAAGCTGATGTGTATGTCATCAACACTTGTTCTGTAACCCATATGGGGGAAAAGAAATCCCGTCAGCTCATACGTAAGGCTAAACGCCGTAATGAAGCTGCTCATGTGGTCGTTACCGGCTGTTATGCACAATTAGACCCAGATACAATTGCTGCTATTGATGGCGTATCCTTGGTCATCGGCACAGCTAACCGCAATAAGATTGTAGACTTGGTAGAACAAGTAGAGGCAACGGAAAAACAAATCAATGCAGTCCGAGACATAATGGGAGAGTCTTCCTTTGAAGAAATGCCTCTTCATGGCAATGAATTAGATAAAACTAGAGCTTTTATGAAAATTCAAGAAGGCTGTAATAACTACTGTGCTTTCTGCATCATTCCTTACACACGGGGAAAGCTCAAGTCTCGTCTTATTCCTGATATTGTAGAAGAAGCTAAACGTCTCATTGCCAATGGCTACCATGAAATCGTATTGACTGGTATTCACTTGGGTAACTATGGGGTAGAACTGCCTGGTCGTCCTAGCTTGGCAGATGTGGTAAAAGCGCTCTTAGAACTGGATGGTCTCTACCGGATTCGTTTTGGCTCGATTGAGTCAGTCGAAGTGTCCGAGGAATTGATCAACCTCATGGCTACTGATAAACGGGTATGTCCTAACTTACATCTACCTTTACAGGCAGGGTCTGACCATATCTTAAAGCTCATGAACCGCCATTATAATCTGCAAGAATACAAAGATCTCATGGCCCACTTGCGGTCTCGTATTCCTGATTTGTCCATTACAACCGACATCATTGCAGGCTTCCCACAAGAGACAGATGAAGACTTTGAGGAAACCTTAAAGACTGTTAAGGAAATTGGTTTTACCCATATTCACGCCTTCCCCTATTCCATCCGGGAGGGAACGCCAGCAGCCACCATGGAAAACCAGGTGCCAGAGGCGGTTAAAAAGACTCGCGTTGCCCTCTTGAATCAACTGGGTGACCAAGGCTATAAGGCCTATGCCCAATCCCGTATAGGAAAGCCAGGTGAAATTCTAATCGAAAAAGAGGAGGATGGCTACTATATCGGCTTAACGAATGAATACCTTCATGGTAAAATTAAAGTACATGGTCAAGGCTATCAACAAGGACAATTAGCTGGTGGTACAATCGTAGGCTTAGAAGGTAACTACGTCATCATCGAATAAGGTCCTAGCAGACTAGAGGTATGATTACGAGCTCACATAAAGGAGAGATTCTATGAGCGACTGTATTTTTTGTAAAATTGTAAATGGGGAAATCCCAGCTAAGAAGGTTTTAGAAAATGATAAATTTCTTGCCTTCTACGATTTGAATCCTGTAGCTAAAGTCCACGTTTTATGCATTCCTAAAGGGCATGTGGATAACATTGCAGGTATTACTGACCAAAATGAAGCCTCTGTTACAGGCCTCTTGAGCTTTGTACGGGATGTAGCTAAGGAATTGGGCCTTGATAAAGATGGCTATCGTCTTATTCTCAACACAGGGGAGAAGGCAGGACAGACTGTATTCCATATGCATGCACACCTCTTAGGGGGGCAAGAATTTGGATGGCCTGAAGCCTAATAACTTTTTTAAAAAGTTCTAGGATTGTAGTCAATAGATTATTCGCAATTCCTGTATAAAAATCAGCCTTTACCTATTGACAGTGATAGGGGCTCTCGTTATAATATATGCATGTGCGTATGATAAATATCTGCACTTCCCTGATTAAGTTTTGGAGGGAGGGATATAGATGTCTGAAATCAAAGTCGGTAAAAACGAGACCTTGGAAAGTGCTCTTCGCCGCTTCAAACGCTCCTGCCAAAAAGCAGGTGTTTTGTCCGAAGTACGTAAACGCGAACACTACGAAAAACCAAGCGTAAAGAGAAAGAAAAAATCTGAAGCAGCTCGTAAACGCAAATTCAGATAATGAAATAGGAAACCCTGTGCTTGTGCTGCCTTGGCAGTCCTTGCCAGGGTTTCTTTTCTATATGATGTATATTAATGATTTATTATGTGGAAGAGAAAGGTGATTGTCATGTCCTTAAAAGATCAACTCAAAGACGATATGAAAACAGCTATGAAGGCTCGCGAAGAAGGTAAACTAGCCTTGTCTGTTATCCGTATGGTCAATGCTGCTATTAAACAAGTGGAAATTGATAAAAAAGTAGTATTGGATGATGCTGGTGTTTTGGATATCTTGGCTAAGGAAATGAAGACTCGTCATGATTCCCTGGAAGAATTCAAAAAGGGTGGTCGCCAAGACTTAGTAGATCATGTAGAAGCAGAAATGGCAGTGTTGAAAAAATATTTGCCAGAACAACTGTCTGAAGAAGAGATCCGGACTATCGTAAAGGATGCTATAGCCGCTTGTGGTGATGATCTTAACATGGGGAATGTCATGAAGCATGTTATGCCTAAGACTAAGGGCCGTGCTGATGGCAAAGTCGTATCTGCTATCGTTAAGGAACTCCTATAAGGTATTCCTAAAGGAAATCCCATAAGACAAGAGTATTTATTACAGACTAGATCGTTTCACTAGTATCTATTCATGGATAGGCTTATAGCGGTTCTTCAACATTAAAAAAAAGAGGAATATTCTCAAAGAATGAATTGACGGCTATCTAAGACAATGGTACTATAAATACAAGAAAATATTAGTCAACGAAGACTCCTTTAGGGCAGGCCTTTAGCCTGTTCTATTTGGGGTCTTTTAATTTTATTTAGGAGGCTATCATGGCAAAAGATTTATTGTACTACATTCCTGCTGGTCAATATGGTAAAGAGGGTGTTCTGGCTCTTCTCGAACAACATCCAGAGATTAAATTTGTATCCCTCGTAGGTATCGACTTGGCTGGTAATGATACAGATGAAAAAATCCCTGTATCTGCATTCTTCGATAACTATGAATCCTTCTTTGAAGGTACAGCTGTACAAACTGATGGTTCTTCCGTTGTTTTGACAGACATTGCCACTTTGAATAATGCACGTGTTGATATGTGGGGCGACCCTTCCGTTAACTGGTTCATCGATTACAACTACGAAAACATCGATGAAGTAACCGGATTGCCAACTGGCACCCTCCGTATTCCTGCTTTCTTAAAGCACAATGACCGCTTTGTTGACTCTCGTTCTATCTTGAAACAAGCTTGCCAATACGTGCGCGAAGAAATGCTTTCCACTGTGAAAGAAAAAGGCCTACCTGGTATGCCTCATGTAAAAGCGGAAGACATTGCTGATATTGTGTTCACATCTGCTACTGAACTTGAATTCTGGGTTAAAACACCATCTAAATCCGTGGCTAAACGTGATTTGTCCGTATCTCAAAAATTGCAAGAACAATACTGGCAACGGACTCATGGTTCTGTTCGTACTGCTCTTGAACAAGCTGTTGAACGCCTTGATCAATATGGCATGTCTGCTGAAATGGGTCACAAAGAAGTTGGTGGCGTTAAGGCTAAGTTGGATGACGACGGTCATGTAGATTCCGTATTGGAACAATTGGAAATCGACTGGAAGTTCTCCAATAATCCATTGCAAACAGCTGATAATGAATTGCAAGCCCGTATCATCGTACGTGAAGTGTTCCGTGAAAACGGTTTGGATGTAACCTTCAAGGCTAAACCTATCATCGGTGTAGCAGGTTCTGGTGAACATACTCATTTCGGCGTTATGGCTAAGTTGAAATCCGGTAAATTCGTTAACCTCTTTAGCCCTGAAGATATGCGCAAAGAAGCGGCTTCTTCCTTGGGTATTGGCGCAATTATGGGCCTTCTCAAAAACTATGAAGCCATCAACCCATTCATTTCTTCCACAACTGACTCTCTTAACCGCTTGAAACCAGGTTTCGAAGCGCCAGTATGTATCGTAACTTCCTTGGGTGTCGATCCTTCCGTTCCATCCCGTAACCGTACTATTCTTTGCGGCTTGATTCGCGATATTGATAACCCTATGGCAACACGTTACGAACTACGTGCGCCAAATCCTTATACCAATACCTATACCGCATTGGCTTTGATTTATCTCGCTGCTTGGGATGGCATGAAATACGCTATCACTTCCGGTAAGACACAAGCTGAATTAGTAGCTGAACTCTCCAAAAAACCTGGTGAACACGCTGACTATTTGGAAGACGATCGCGCTTACCGTGCTGAAGATGATGTGTTTGAAGATTATACACAAGAAGAACGGGACGCTATGTTCTCCGTTCCACCTGCAACTGTATGGGAAAACATCTTGGGCTTCAAAAATCACCCTGAAAAAGTGGCTGTATTGAGTCAAGGTAATGCCTTCGAAAAAGATTTAATGGAATCCTTTATCTCTGCTATCTTAAACCGTTGGAAATTAGAATTGGTTTCCCGTATCATTCCTGCTAACCTTCAACAAGTACGCGATATGAAACCTGTTCATGTAGAAGGGGCTAACTCCTGCGATGACCGTCGATTCAAGGCTTTGAACGAACTTCGTTTCTACCTTGCTAAAGACTCTGAAGAACAAGAATCCTTGTTCACTCGCTTGAGCAAAGCTTTGAAAGCAGGTCAATATGATGATGCATCTAAACTCCAAGTCGAAATGAACGATAAAATGGAAGAATTGGAAGCTGCATACGCTCATTACTACAATAATGTTCTTTAATCCATAGGATTAAGAAATTCATAGGGAGGGTTTTCTTAAAACCCGCATACAATCTCCATAAGCTCTTGTTACCGTCATTGGAATGGTTCTCAGAGTATTATGGAGATTTTTGTAGGAAATAGAAAATTTTCAAATATATCGAAAATTTTAGTTTACTTTATTCTAGATGAGTGGTATACTCTACTCACAAAGTGATTTTTTACTATCCTACATATACAAAGGAGGTTTTTCTCATGGAAAAACGTACAGGCGTAATTACATTTGCTGGTGGTCCTCTTACATTGGTTGGTCCAGAAGTTAAAGTTGGTCAACAAGCACCTGACTTCACCTTGCTTGACAATGAACTCAATGTTAAAACTTTGGCTGATTTCGATGGCAAAGTAAAAGTTATCTCCGTTGTTCCTTCTCTTGATACTGGTGTTTGCGATGCGCAAACTCGTTGGTTCAACCAAGATGTAACAAAATTGTCTGATGATGTTGTTGTATTGACAGTATCCATGGACTTGCCATTCGCTCAAGCTCGCTGGTGCGGTGCAGCAGGTGTTAACAACGTTATCACCTTGTCCGACCATAAGGACGCTTCCTTCGGTCAAAACTATGGCTTCTTGATTGAAGAACTCCGCCTCTTGTCCCGTGGTGTTGTTGTCATCAACAAGGACAACAAAGTAACCTATGTGGAATACGTACCAGAAGTAACAAACCCTGTTAACTTCGATGCTGTCTTGGCAGCTGTAAAAGAAGATATTTAATAGATTTTCTTACAAGAAGCCCCCTAGCTTATTGGCTAGGGGGCTTTTTATAGTATAATGGGAAGGTAATGACAATCGAGCTGACTGTGTTTACTACCTCAATTCCGACATTAGTTCAGCTTTGTGGAGAGAATAGGCTAGGACCATCATATGGAAGTAATCACATCCAAGGACAACCGGACACTTAAACACGCCATGTCCCTAAAGCAACGGAAGCAACGAAATAAGCATAAAGAGTTTTTGGTAGAAGGACTGCGAGCCGTCCGTGATATGGTAGTCCGTGACCGGCTTAGGACCCTCCTCATCAAAGAGTCCTTGATTCATAGCCCTGAGGTTGAAGAACTTATGGCTATGGATAAGCCCATCATTGCCTTTTCTGTGCGTGATGATCTCTATACCCCTTTAGAAGATACCGTTAATGGACAAGGAGTCATGGGGATTGCTCGTCAAGGGCAGTCCAATTTTTCCGACTTTCAAGCGCAAGATGGGCTCTACTTGCTTCTTGACGGAGTCCAAGACCCAGGCAATATGGGAACTCTGATTCGGACGGCTGTAGCAGCAGGTGTTAAGGCTCTCTTTGTATCTAAGGGGTCCGTAGACGTGTATAATGAAAAAACGGTACGATCTGCTCTTTCGGCCATAGGGGAATTGACCATCTATACCGGTCTCGACGATCAGGATATAGAAAATCTAATTCTTCACAAGAATCTTAGAGCCTATGTGACAACCCTAGATGATGCTAAGGACTACAGTGCTGTAACCTATGATGCTAGGACCCTCTTGGTTTTGGGTAATGAAGGGCAGGGAGTTAGAGGTCCTATACAGGCCTTATGCCAAGAGCGAATTCACATCCCCCTCTATGGGCCTATTGAGTCCCTCAATGTAGGTATAGCTGGCGCCTTAGCTATGTATAAAGTACGAGAAGAATGGACAAAATAGCTATATTGTTTTCTTATGCCCCTATAAAAAAGGGGAATAATCAATAAAACAAAGAATTGAGTAATGTTCTTGTAATCACAAAATGTATTTGTTAAAATAACATATATCCACTATAGGAGAACACACTCTGTGGTTCTCCTCTTTTTATTGATAGGTAATATCATGTCTCAATTGATTGTTAATGCAGATGATTTTGGCCTTCACCCCGCCGTGAATGAAGCCATCATCAAGGGCCATAGAGAAGGCATTATATCCTCTACATCCCTCTTAGCATCGGGCCCTGCCTTTGATCAAGCTGTTTCCTTAGCTGGGGAGAGTCCTAGTTTAGGAATCGGCGTTCATACTTGCTTGGTGGGGGGCTTACCTCCTGTGGCACCAGTGGATCAGGTCAGGTCCTTAGTCACAGAGGAAGGCCTCTTTCCATTGACCTACATCGAGCTTATGAAAAAGATCTATTCTGGCACTCTTAATTATAATGAGGTCTATATAGAATTAAAGGCTCAATTTGATAAGGTATATCAATCTGGTTTAACTATAACGCATGCCGATGGTCATCAACATATGCATATATTGCCCAAGATTTTGCCTATTGTGGTTGCTCTTATGAAAGATAAGGACCTCCATAAGATTCGCATCCCTCAGGAGGCTAAGGCGTTTACTAATGGGGTACATAATCCCGGCCGTCTGGTTGGGAAGATTGGATTATCCTATGTGTCTGCTGGAGCTCGTAAAAGGATTGAATCCTGGCATATGACGGCACCAGACCATTTTTGGGGGATGATTAACGGGGGGCAACTTACACAAGAAGCACTAGAACCTATTCTTCATAGGGTCGCACAAGAGGAGGGGGTTCATGAAATTATGACTCATCCTGGCTCTGATAACCAAGCCCTAGGTCAGCTTTTCCAGTGGGGTTACCATTGGGAAGAAGAGGAGGCCGCAATGACGTCTGCAAGGACTCGGTTAATCTTGGAAGAAAAGGGGATTGAACTCATTAATTATGGTGATCTCCCATGAATAAGATGGTCAAGCGGGGCTTGTGCTTAGGCCTTATAGTACTGCTTGTATCAGCGGTTACTATTTACTTCACCATAGATCTCAAAGCACTGGCTTCATTGGATCACTTTAAGTTATCCTCTCTCATTCTGGCTGCTTTGGCTTTGACTGTGGGCCTCTTCTTTGATGGCCGTCGACTTCAGCGGCTAGTTAAGATGGTTGGTTATGACCTGTCCTTACAAGCTGTTTTACGAGTTATTTTCTCTAACTACTTTATGGCCCTCTTAACGCCTGGTGCTTCTGGAGGGGCTGTAGCTCAAGTCTTAATCTTGAGGTCCTATGGGATTCCCCTTATGGAGGCTACACCTATAGTCTTGGTAAGGACGATTTTTTCTATCCTCTTTTTAATTGTCATGCTGCCTCTAGTAGTTTGGCAAACGGATGTGACCATACCCTATATCTCGCAAGGCATGCTCTTAACCTTGTCCTTCCTAGCCGTTTTCTCCTTGTTACTTGTAATGTATCTCCTTCAAACTAAGTTTGTAAGGCGTCTACTATACCAGCTAGGGAATAGATTACATAAAACAAATCCTAAGTCTCTATTGATTAAGTTAGATCGACTCAATGAAGGGTTGGGTCTCCTTTACAAGCATCCTAAGGACTCTTTCTTAGTGTTTATAGAATCAGGACTTAGCCTCTTGGACCTCTATTGTATAGGTCCAGCTCTTATGTTTGCCTTTACGGGAGATTTGCCTTTAGTGACTCTTTTGGGTTACATGATCGTTCTTAATCTTATCCTCTACTTTGCTCCTACCCCTGGTGGGACCGGGGTGGCAGAAGGCCTATTTATAGTTTTATTTGGAGCCTTTGTCCCAGCTGGAACCATAGGACTCATTGCAGTAGCGTGGCGACTGGTAGCTGAATATATTCCTTTCTTAATCGGCATGTATGCTGTCCTAACCCTCTATGGGGCTCAGTTTATTGCTAAGGCAAGCAAGGATACAGAAGCTAATTCTTGATATAGGCTGCTGTGCCTTATGGATAACTCATTACATTAACTTATACTTGTGCGGATTTTTAGGATCCAAGCTTTCATGTCATAGACATTCTCGTCGAATTCTTAAGGAGGTTTGACATGGCAAAACCTAAACAAGATAAATATTATTTGGTACAAGAAGATATTCTTCCAGAAGCGATCAAAAAAACTATTAAGGTTAAAGAAATCCTCAAGATGGGGGAAGTGAAGACCATTAATGAAGCGGTAGAAAAGATGGATTTATCCAGATCTGCTTATTATAAGTATAAGGACTATGTATTCCCATTCTTTGAAATTGCGCAAGGAAAAATTGTATCCATTACAATTTCTATGATGAATGATCCTGGCATGTTATCTGCTATTCTCAATAGTGTAGCTGACCACAATGGGTCTATTTTGACTATTAATCAGGATATTCCCTTGCAAGGGATAGCAAACTGTACTATCTCCTTTGAAACCAAGAACCTAATTGGGTCCTTGGAAAGTCTTCTCGATTCCATCCGGACCATTCAAGGCGTTATTAAGGTAGATATTCTAGGTCAAGCCTAGTTTTATTCTCTAGACCACAGACTTGTTAGAAAGGACTGCTTATGAAGACAATCAATATCGCTCTTCTCGGTTTTGGTACTGTAGCTCGAGGTGCTTTCGACCTCTTGACGGGTAATAAAAAAGAAATCACCAACCGGACAGATGTAGATATTACTATTTCTAAAATCTATGTACGGGACCCTAAAAAACACGAGGATAAAACTTTGCCAGTAGGGACTCAATTCGTAACTGACGTAGCGGATATCATGATGGATGATTCCATCGATATCGTGGTGGAGCTTATGGGCGGTACGACCTTTGCAAAAGAGTGTGTGGAAGCGGCACTCAAAGCTAAGAAAAATGTAGTCACTGCCAACAAAGATCTCATGGCAGAAGCAGGACCTTATCTTTTTGATCTGGCTGGTAAGAATGGAGTAGATCTTCGGTTTGAAGCAGCTGTTCTAGGAGCGATTCCTATTATTCGCACCATGTATGATTCCTTGGGTGGCAATAAGATTTCCGAAATCGTGGGGATTATGAATGGGACGACTAACTTCATCCTCTCTAAGATGACAGAGGATGGTGCTGGCTATCAAGAAGTCTTAAAAGAGGCCCAAGATTTGGGTTACGCCGAAGCTGACCCTACAGCTGATGTAGAAGGCTATGACGCAGCTCGTAAATTGGCTATCTTGGGGTCTATCGCCTTTAATCGTCGACTCTTCTTTGAAGATGTCAACTGTGAAGGGATTAGTAAAATCGATAAGATTGATATCAAGTGTGGCAAGGATATGGGCTATGTGATTAAACTTTTGGGCATTGCTCGCGAATCACGCAAGGGCGTTTCCCTCAATGTGTATCCGGCCTTCATTCCTTTTGAACATCCATTGGCTTCGGTGCGTGGGTCCTATAATGCCGTTTATATTAGGGGTAATGGCTTTGATGATGTCATGCTCTATGGGCGTGGAGCGGGGTCTTTGCCAACTGGGTCTTCTGTTGTGGCCGATATCATGGAAGAAGCTATCAATGTAGCACGCCATAATACGGGTCGTCGCATTCAGTTCTACTATGATCAAAAAGAAATTTATGCCCCTGGCAAGATTGAATCATCTTACTATATGCGCTTAGTTGTGGAAAATAAGATGGGGGTATTGGCTAAAGTAGCTGAGAAGTTTGCTGAACAACGTATTTCCGTATTAAATGTGGTACAACAAATGGAAAATCCAGAAACAGCCACTCTTGTTATTACCACTTCCAAGTGCCCTGGTGCCTATATTTCCAATGTCATTGAATCCTTTAATCACCTGCGGTCTGTAAAGAGCGTGGCTAGCGTGATTCGGATTATGGACTAGGAGGGATTCTTATGGCTGATGTGCGCGTACAAGTACCAGCAACCTCTGCGAATTGTGGCCCTGGCTTTGACTGTCTGGGCCTAGCATTGGAACTATATAATGAATTTACATTTACTT
>CAKPUJ010000018.1:0-27893 GCA_934191645.1 uncultured Veillonella sp.
GGTGACCCGTCCGGGAATCGAACCCGGGATACCGCCGTGAAAGGGCGGTGTCTTAACCGCTTGACCAACGGGCCATGTAATTGGTGGCTCATCCGCGACTCGAACGCGGGACACCCTGATTAAAAGTCAGGTGCTCTACCAACTGAGCTAATGAACCATGTTGGAGACATTCCTTATTTTCAGGGGTTGCCATATGAATAAAATTGGCTCCCCGAGTAGGACTCGAACCTACGACACCCTGATTAACAGTCAGGTGCTACTACCAACTGAGCTATCGGGGAATGTTAATGGAGCGGGAAACGAGATTCGAACTCGCGACCCCTGCCTTGGCAAGGCAGTGCTCTACCGCTGAGCTATTCCCGCATACACAACTGATATGTATCATACATCAGCTATACATTATTGTCAAGGTCTTCGAGAAATTTATTCCTAAATTCTACCTGCGCTTGACTGCTTTATTATAATAACAAAAGGCCCTAGGCGTGTCAACAACCTTTTTATTAAAAGTTTTGTGAGGGGACTCGCCCCTCACCTACTTGTGTTGCTCAAAGAGCCAATTACGAATACCTTGAATCTTGTAGGCTACAGAAGCCGTCGCAAATTTTCCTCCCCCTGCTAATACGGTGGATTGTATTGTCTTATTTTGAGCCAAATCCGCTTGTACGAGGCCATCAAACTGATTGCTTGTAGAGGATGGGTCCCATCCCCTAGAGGTCCTCGTAACAGTTTCCGCAAGCCCCCTTTTATCTCTCTTGCTAGTCTGGTTCACGGCGCTTACGTCACCAGTCTCTTGGCTAGCTTCTTCTGTATGAGATGTAATCGACCAAACCTTACTAGTATTACCTAGATTCTCCATGCGACCTTGCCCATCAACCCGGAATTGGGCCGCGAAAAGCTTAGGATTCTTATCTACCAGGGCTGCTAGGATCTGGTTTCCCTCCCCTTGGGCTACAACATACATTCTTTTTTTATCGACAGGTAAGCCTTGACTAATTTGATTGACAAAGCTTTCCAAGCTAGTTAAAGCAGGACTTGTCTTATCTAAAGTCCCCGAAAGAGCCCCAAACCGATTAGCCAATTTTTTTGTATAGTAAGGAGCAACAACAAAAGATGGGTGCTTAGCCTGCTCTTCTTGGCTTGTCCATATAGTGGCGCCATTGCCACTATAAAGAGGTGTCTTTACATCATCACTCATACCCATAGGCCCCAGGAATAGAACTAAAGGATATTTCTTAGACCGATCTAAGTTAGCAGGGCTATAGATGTTATAAGGCAAATCTATAGCTGTTGAAGAATCACGAAAGACCTCTTGTTTAAAAGCATCAAGCTCAGGAATAGTCACATCCTTGACTAGGACCCCTGTTGTATTCGGTTCATACACAACCCCATCTAATCCAACCACATTGCCCACTTGCTTAATGGTTACAGATAAGTCGGGGACTTGCCCATTCACAACCGCCGTAGCCTGACTAGATCCCTTACCACTGGCAGAATTGACATCCTTATGTTCCAAGAGGAGAACTACATAGGGGCCATCCCCTTCCAAAGCATTCATAGCCTGGACAGCAGAAAAGGTCTTATCCGGATCCTCTGCCACTTGATCTGTGGCCTGGGCTAAATTAGCTAGAAGCCTTGCATCAGGCTGGCTATTCATACCCCATACATAGGATACGGTCTTCCCTTCCACCTGAAAGGTATCTGTCGTCAGATCCTTGGCTCGAATGGATTTTGGGTAGGTTAGAACCAAGACAGAGGTTTGAAGCCCATCCCCATAAACACTAGCTATTCCTGCCCCTTTATAGGTCAAGGGCCCTTCAATAGTCGCTTGGGAATAATCTCGCTCTAGGCTGCCCAAATTCACCAATTGAGAGCCCTCAGGGATATCATCAGTGCCAACAGTGGCCGCCCAAGTCCCTTGTGAGGATCCTAACAAGGCCACCAGCGTCAGACTTGCAGTCCATCCTTTATAGTTCATCACTCTATCCTTTCTTTATAAAATTAGAACCATCGGTCCCATTCGACTTACTAAGGGTCTATTCAAAAGACCAAACGCTAAGTATATAAATGACACGATTTGCTTATAAGGATAACAAATTAATATAAACCATCTATAAATTGACTCCAAAGCCAGATAACACCTAGCCATTTAGACGATGATGAATCATTCTTTTAACCACTTAATTCATCGTATAATCAGCTTTGACATACAAAGGTATACAAGCAGTTTTACCCCAACAGACATATACGAATCTATTACAAAAAGAGCTGCTAAGCACTCGCTTAGCAGCTCTTTTACTATAGGGATGTAGGGAATCTAGATTCCCTATTTACTTCTTGATTGTCTCTTTTCTATTTTTAGGGGTCGTTTTATTTTCTTCTAGGCCCATAATGATAGGCCATTTATCACGAATCCCCTTAGCCTTAGTAAGATACTCTTCTAAGGCTTGATCATCGTGGCGTTCAAAGATATCTTTCACCAGACCCACTTGCTTAAAGACCTCATCCAACCAGAACATAACATTATCTCGGTTGCCCATGAGAATTTCTCGCCACATACCTGGATGTCCACCGGCCACACGGGTAGAATCCCTAAAACCACCAGCAGACATACGTATCCGCTGTTCCCCTTGGGGACCACCACCAGCTACCGTCGCAATAATAGAGGCCATGGCATGAGGCATATGGGAGACCGCGGCAATGCAATGGTCATGGTCTTTAAGGGGGATCCGTTCCACCCGTGAACCCAAGATCTTACCCATGGCGGCCAACTGATCAGCAACAGCCGGATCATAAGCCTCTTGCCCTGGATCATCAAGGACAATCCATCCCATCTTTTGGAAGAGATCCTTGGAGGCCACTTCATAGCCCCCTTTTTCGGATCCAGCCATAGGGTGGATAGATACAAAGCTAACGCCATCTGGAATATGCTCATATACAGCTGCCGCGAACTCATCCTTAGCCGAGGATACATCTGTCACAATTTGTCCTGATTTGAAAAGATGTGCTTTTTCTTCAAATAGGCGGGCATTTGTTTCCGGTGGTAAAGCAAAGACCACAATATCAGAATGAGTGATTAGCTCATCGACATTAGTCCAAGCCTGACTCACACAGCCATCAGCCAAAGCCTGATTACAAATCTCTTGGCGACGGGCATAGCCCACCACCTCATAATCAGTATAGGCTTTCAAAGCCATAGCCAAAGACCCTCCTAAGAGGCCCAAGCCGATAATTCCTACTGTTTTATTCATACGCAACATCCTTATCTTTAATGAGCTTCTTATTCTTCCACTTACCCGATTGCCAACGGAAGACAAAGATAATAGCCCTCATAATTTCATCAGCTGCCATGGCCACCCAAATTCCCACTAGGCCCCAACCCAGGTGAATCCCTAAGAGGTAAGACCCTGGTACGGCACAGCACCACATGCCAAAGATGCCTACTAGCATAGGCGCTTTAATATCACCAGCAGCTTGCAGGCAACCTACCATGACGATATTAACAGCCCGTCCCACTTCTAAAAAGATTTCTACCAAGAGGACTCCATGGGCCAGGTGGATAACCTCTGGATCCGTCGTCACCAAGGAAATCAACGGTTCAGATACTAGGTAGAAGAAGGTAGCCAAGCTAACATTGATGACCACAGCCAGACCCGTAGACTGCCAAACCCTCTTAGCAACTTGCTCCTGCTCTTGAGCTCCCATGAGGAAGCCCACGATAACTTGGGACGCATTGGAGAGAGCAATGGTATACACATAGCATAACATGGCTATGATATAAACGTACACTTTAGTATTGATAACCGCTAGCCCTAGCAGGTTGACCATCTTCATAATGGTCGTCTGTGAAAGCTGGTAGGATAAGGTTTCTCCCCCAGATGGTATAGAAATCCGAAGGAGGCCTTTAAGTGTCTCCCAAGGGAAAGGATGCAGGTATTTCCATCCCACATCTAAATCTAATAGCTTTCTAAAGAGCCAGACAATGAGTCCCAAGCCAATGAGCTTGGAAAGCCAAGTGGAAATGGAGACACCTAGAACGCCTAAACTAGGAATGGGACCCGCCCCAAAGATCAATAGATAATTAGATCCTATGTGGAGGAGGTTCATAACCAAGGCTACATACATGGTAATCCGAGTCAAGGAGTGTCCCCTAAAAACGGCCACAAATGTATAATACAGGGCCTGGATTGGTAGGCCTGCCCCCACTATAGTCGTGTAGAGAACTGTCTCATCCATGGTCTCCGGAGGAACCCCTAACCAGGAAAATATAGTCTTATTAAACAGGATAAAAAACAAGGCCGCCAAGGAGGAAAAGACAAAGGAAAAGGCTAGTGACACCGTACAGGTTTCCCCTAGCTTCAGCTTATTCCTCGCCCCTAGGTACTGGGCAATAAGAATTGTCGTCGCCGTGGACATAACCACGATGAGCATGATAAATACATTGAGGATTTGGTTTGCATTAGCCACAGCCGCAACCGCTTCCTGTGAGTAGTGAGACATCATGATTTGATCGATATTCCCTACCAACATTTGCAAAAAGACCTCAATACATATAGGCCATGATAGGGTCCATATATTGAGTGATATAGTTTTTTCGTGCTTCATAGATCAGCTCCTTAACGTTTTACAGTATATCACGAAGAGATCACAAAGAGCCCTCTAAAAGAGATAAAGACATGCATTTCTCCTACAAAAAGTCATCATAGGCCTATAAGTGCTGATTTGCCCTCTCGTAAACTCTCACCTACACTGGCCTCAGCGCTAGTATTTACGAGAAAGGCCTTTCTCCTCTAAGAAGGAGAAAACTATGAAAAATATTTTTAAACACCTCGATGAAGTTTGCCCATCTCTCTACCAAGACAAGTCCGACAAAGACCTCGTCCTCTTAGCTCAAGGCGGCAACAAGGAGGCCATCCTAGAACTTATCAATCGCTATCGCCCCCTAATTATTTCCTATGGTCGCCGTCAACATACCTTGGCCCTAGGTAAAGAAGATGTCATCCAAGAGCTGATACTCCTCTTTATTCAGGCTATTAAGGCCTACCAAATTAAAGGGCCCGTTCCCTTTGCCGGTTTTGCCCTCTCTACCATTAAATATGGCCATTGGAACCTCTTTCACAAGATTCGCCGTATATGGCAACACGAAATACTTCCCTTTTTCCAAGCCGTCGATAGAAGTGAAGCTAAGCTTAGTAAGCAGGTAGATGATAGCCAGCCCACAAGCTATTCCTCCACCTCTAGTAATTCCTTACATACTAAAGACCAAGCCATAAGCCTGGACAAGGGAGATCTGGGCTTAAGCTATCATACGTCTTCCGTAGAAGAGGCGGTTATCCAGGCCTTCTGCCAAACGGATATGAACCATCGCTTGATAGAAGCCTTACGAGGCCTCAAAAAACGAGAAAAAGAACTCCTCTATGCCATCTACTTCAAAGGCCAATCCCTGGCAGATTATGCTCGCCAAGAAGGCTGTACCCGACAAAACATCAACTACCGCCACCAGAAGATTCTCCGCCATCTAAGGGAGCAAGTAAAGGATTCCGGACAAGCCAAAAGCGGCGAGATCAGGTAGTATTTGACCTTTGATGGGACCTCAAAAGCGGTGTAGTATGAAAGCAAGGAATTCGTTTTCCAAAGCCTTTTCATTTCTCTATTGCAAGGACTATTCGCCGGGCGAATAGCAAGTACATGACAATGACATACAAAGAAGACTCTTTGATTGCGCCCTTTCAATTAGTAGTGGCCCTCTTACCCATCTACACGGACACCTATGCCAACGGAACGGCTATCATTCTTTCCACAGGACAAGTCATCCAAAGAAGCCAACCCCTTAAGCAGGTCTTAGATGACATGGCCCGCCTCTATGGCAAGACCATCCAGGCCATCCGACACAGTAGTCCCAAGGGAAAACGGGCTACTTCCAGCCCCCTTACCTTGGACCCACTCCATACATTCGTCCCTCTTCACGTGCGTACACCCGTCGGCCGAGATGGGGCCTATGGATTTTTTAACGCCCATGTCATCCTCCCCCATCAGGTGAAAGCTAGAGCCGACGGCCAGTGTGACATCAACATCCCCAAGGCCGAGACCACTTGCACGATCAACAAAAATATCAACTTCGTCCTTGCCAAGTTAAGCGAAGGAGAACAGCAGCACGCCGCCAAGATGTTTGAACTCTACCGGGCCTTTCAACACCCCTGTAACCAACGCTTTGTGGGGCTCTGGGTATTAGACCTCTATTTGAACAAAAAATAAGAAGAGAAGCCAACACATTGTTGGCTTCTCTTCTTATTTTTTCTTATTTCATCTTAGTTAACACGTAAGCAACTTATTTGCCCCATACTTCTTCAGCAATTTCTTTAACTAGTGCTAATTTCTTCCATTGCACATCCTCTGTAATCTTGTTGCCAATTTCACAGGAGGCAAAGCCACATTGAGGGCTAAGGCTTAATCGTTCCAAAGGTACGTGCTTGGCCGCATCAGCAATGCGGGCCTTGATGAAGTCCTTATCCTCTAATTCAGGCCGTTTAGTTGTAATGAGGCCCAAAACAATTTCCTTATCTTCTGGCACATTGTCCAAAACATCGAAGGTGCCAGCTCTTTCATCGTCGTATTCCAAGTAGAAGACATTCACCCGTTTATGTTCGAAGAGATAAGGACCTACAATATCATAAGTACCCGTTGCCGCATAGGTAGAGTTGTAATTACCGCGGCATACATGCATAGCAATGGTCATATCTGCTGGCACCTTTTCCAAGGCCAAGTTATTGAGGCGCAAGTATTTTTTAGCCTCTGCATCAATACTAATGCCAGGTCCTACCTTAGCTTCCCAATAGTCCTTATCCGCGATCATGCCCCAAGTACAATCATCCAACTGCAAGAAGCGACAGCCTGCATCATAGAGTTCACTAATAACCGTTTGATAGGCCTTAGCAATATCTTGAATCAACTCTTCCATATCAGGGTAGTACTTACGGGTGTTGTCACCGTTCTTACCGCGAAAGAGTTCTGACAACATTTGCGCTGGGCCAGGGATAGTTTGCTTTGCTTTAGCATCACCAGCTAACGAGTTTACATATTTGAAATAATTAACGAATGGATGATTGTGTCCATCAATCTTACCCACCAACTGGATAGAACCCGGTGCCGTTTCCTCTCCATGGAACTGGTACCCGTGTTCTAGCTCAATTTCTTCTACCCCATTGAGGCCCCACATAAAGTCTAAATGCCAGTATGCGCGGCGGTATTCCCCATCGGTCACAAGAGGATAACCGGCAGCCTTTTGCTCTTCCACCAATTTTTTGATACAGGTATCTTCTACCGCATGTAAGTCAGCCTCAGAAATCTGGCCAGCGGAAAACTTAGTCCGCGCCTCCTTAATAGCTTGGGGGCGTAAGAAAGAACCCACATAATCATATTTTGCTAATACACCTAGTGCCATAATCCTCTTCCTCTCTTTTAATAATCTCTTACTTTATATTCCATTATAGAGAGGCTTAGCCTATTCGTATAAGATAAATTAGCAGTAGTCTTCCATAGCCTTAAACTATATCTAATATTTTTCGCATATAAATCTATGATTATTAAAAACTCCCTAAGTAAGCTGCAAATAGTCTACCTAGGGAGCCGATAAGCCTACTTCTTAAAGTCTACTTCTAAGAGGATAGGCGTATGATCTTGGCGAGGGCCAGAATCTACCATGTCTGAGGCCTTTACAGCCTCTTTTAAACGGTCAGAGACTAAGAAGTAGTCGATTCTCCAGCCAGAATTATTGATTTTAGATGTCTTCACCCGTTGGGCAAACCAAGAATAGCGACCCTCTACCTTGCCATGGACGTGGCGGAAGGTATCCACAAAGCCCTTGGCTAATAGGTTAGTAAAGCCGGCCCGTTCTTGATCAGTGAAGCCTGCAGACATATGGTTCCCAGCCGGATTCGCCAAGTCGATTTCTTCATGGGCTACATTAAAGTCTCCCGTAGCGATAACGGGTTTGTCCTTATCCAATTCAGAGAGGTAGTTAGCATAGCACACATCCCACTCTTCTCGTTCTGGCAATCGGGACAAGCCGTCACCAGCATTAGGTGTATACACTGTGGTAAAGAAGAAGTCATCAAACTCAAGGGTGGTAATGCGGCCTTCGCAGTCCATAGTAGATGGAGCCCCAATAGCTGGGTGGGTCACCACTGGTTGGTAACTCTTTTTATAGAGAACCATGGTTCCCGCATAACCTTTCCGAGCTGGCTCTTGGGAGGAAACCCAGGCATAGTCATAGCCTGCAAAATAATGGTCCAAGGCTTCTTTATGCTTTTTAGAAGGACCCCCTACTGGGAGCTTGGTCTCTTGAATAGCAATGACATCAGCATCCAAGTCTTGAATGGTCTTAAGGACGTTACGAGAGAGCTCAGCCCGTGGAGATTCACCTGTAAGAGCCGCGTTAAGAGAGTCTATATTCCAGGAAATAAATTTCATCATATCACCTATATCAGTCTTTTTTAGTTAAAGTCATGCATACCAAACTATGTATGCTAAATCATTATAGATACCATTATATCAAAATAATTCGATTAACCCTAGCTTAAAATTCATAGTCTATCATTCAAGGACCCGGTATACAAGAATTCGCTCTCTAGCATTGGTCTCTTCGAAGAGATCGAAGCAAGGAACTTCATCAACCTCTTCCAATCGCTCATGGCCGTTAAGAAGATCTTCGTAGTCCGGAGAAGGATAGTAGAAGAAAAGTTTTATATCCCGTGGACTTTGGTCATAGGATTCCAAAATATGATCAATAACTTGTTCCAGAATAGTTTTAGAAAAAGGGTTAAAGAAAAAAGCTCTGTTGGCCTCTACTGGCACCTGAAAGTCTAGTGCATTTTGATGGACGAAACGAGTCCGATTAGCCGATAGGGCCCGCTTTTGATTGCGTAGAGCCCGATCAATTAAGCGCTCATCGTATTCGACACCGATGGTTTTACAGCCAGTCTGGTAGGCCAAGAAAAAGGATACTCGCCCCTTGCCACAGCCGTAATCTAAGAGAAGATCTCGCTTTTTAATATACCCAGAATTAGCTAGCCGTTCTAACACGCAGTAATCCGTTGGCTCATAGGGAAAGTAAAAGGGCGTCGACCGAGAATCATCTCGCCCAGTTGTGCGTATACCTAGGGTCTTATCCCAGGTTTTATCATTATTATTCATGTCTCTTCTTATTGTTCAATAAATCATAGTCGTAATGATTCAAGAGGAATTCTTATAGTATTTTATAGATAATTATAATTTTGTACCCACAGTCACTGTTTTTGAGATTGATACGCAGTATTATAAATACGTAAGGTAACTGAAATGCATATACATTCCAATTAATACTTACTTATTGTATCATTTGGAGGTTATTATGAAACAAGAAATTCAAAATATGAAAGCTGAAACACTCTTTAACTTACAAGACTTAGTTGCCTATAACAAGGACCACATTGCCATTCAATCCTTCGTATCCAACGACCGTATGTGCTATCGCCTCATGGCCTTCAAGGCCGGCCAAAGCACGGGTGTCCATACACCAGTTGGAGATGCTGTCCTCACTAGCTTGGAAGGAGCTGCTCATGTAGAGGTAGATGGCAAGGAATTCACCGTGCAAGCTGGCCAATCCATTCTCCTCCCTGCTAACCATCCCCACAATGTAAGCGCCCAGGACATCGACACTAAGGTCTCCCTCATCGTTGCCTTTCCTGCCAAACAATACGTAGCAAGCAGCAACTTAGACCAAAGTGAATACGTCCCACAACCTACCTATGACCAACCATTGGATCCAAAGGTTAAACAAAACGAATTAGCCATGAATGACGACTCCCGCGAAATGATTCAAGACGGTCGTTTCTAAGTCGCCTCTAGACTAGCGTTCCGTTAGGCAGGCAACATAAAAAAGACACAAATCCTAGGATTTGTGTCTTTTTCTATATAGGTCTTGTATTGACCTATCTATTAAGGTTTAAGCCACTACATCAATAGTTTTGCCATCATCCAAAACTTCCTGCTTCTTATCTTTCAAAAGAGGAGTCATGGAGTTGAGGCCTACACCTAAGGTATAAAGATTATGGCACCAAGCAGCGCTAGCAGGAGTAATCATACCCAATACGCCGGCACCTACCAAGCTACCGTTTACAGCAACAATACCACGATAGTTAGTGTTAATCCGTTTCATGAGTTCCATGGAGATTTTACGCAAATCTACCAAGGCTTGTAAATTATCAGAAGAGATAGTTACATTGGCAATTTTTTGAGCAATTGGTGCCCCTTCGTTCATGCCAATACCAACATGGGCTTCGGACAAGGCTGGAGAATCGTTGATACCATCCCCTACCATCATTACCGTATAACCTTCTTCTTTGGCTTGTTTTACATAGGCAGCCTTATCTTCTGGCAAGACGCCTGCATGGAATTCATCAATACCCAATTCTTTAGCAACGCGAGCCGCATTGCGTTCGCTATCGCCAGTCATCATAACAACTTTTTTGATGCCCAAATCGTGGAGATCTTGGATAACCCCTTTGGCTTCATCACGGACAGGGTCCTTGATGCAGATAACCGCCGCTAGGGTGCCACCAATGGCCATATAGATATGAGAAGAAGTATTTGGTAAGTTGTCGAACTTTTCTTGTTCCTTAGCTGGAATTTTGGTCTTTTCATCATCAAAGATGAAATGAGCAGATCCGATACGGCAACGATAGCGCCCCACCTTAGAGGCAATACCGTGTGCCACAATGTATTCTACTTCAGAGTGCATTTCCTTATGTGGTGCATTGTGGTCCTTAGCGGCCCGCACAACAGCCTTAGCCATGGAGTGAGGGAAATGTTCTTCTAGGCAAGCAGCCAAGGTCAACATTTCTTCTGCATCGTGGCCATTGAAAGGAATAATTTCTTCGAATTCTGGTTCTGCCTTGGTCAATGTGCCAGTCTTATCGAAGACAATCATATCAGCAGCAGCGATTTGTTCCAAGAACTTACCGCCCTTAACAGTAACACCTCGTTTAGATGCTTCACCCATAGCGGACAAAACGGACAATGGGATGGACAACTTTAAAGCGCAAGAGAAGTCAACCATAATGAAGGACAAGGCCTTAGTCACATTACGAGTCAACAAGAAGGTCAGTGCTGCCCCCAAGAAGGAGAATGGAACCAATCGGTCTGCCATGCGGTAAGCCTTTTGTTCCATGCCGGATTTCATTTGTTCCGATTCTTCGATAAGGGAAACAATCTTTTCATAGCGGGAGTTATTAGCAGCGCCACGAACAGCCATAATAGCACGGCCATCTTCGACAACGGTACCAGCATAAACGGAAGAGCCCACATCGCGGCAAACTGCTTCTGCTTCGCCTGTCATGGAAGATTCGTTAACTTGCAAAACCCCTTCGATGATTTCCCCATCCAAAGGAATGACTTCCCCTTGGCGAAGGACAACATGAGCCCCTTCTTGAACATCTTGTACGGCACGAGATACTTCGAGGCCATCTTCCAAGACCCACACCTTATCCACATTAAGGGACATAGATTCAGCCAAGTTCAAGACAGACTTACGGTGAGTCCATTCTTCTAGGAGGTCACCAATGCCAAGCAAATACATAACTGCACCAGCTGTGGAGTAATCCTTTTGCAATAAGGATGCGCCAATAGCGAGCCCATCGAGAACTTCTACAGTAAGTTTACGTTGCCATAAGAGTTTTACCGCTTTTGCGATGTACTTAGTGGCCCGGAACCAGGACCAAGCCATGGCAATTGGAGCTGGCAATACGATGCGCCGACCCAAATAAGCCAAGGTATTCTTGATCATTTGTTCCCGATAGTAACGACTAACCACCCGTGGGGAATAATCTGTCAAAGCAGGTGCTTGTGTAAGATCAACTTGACGCAAGCCTTCAACAGCTGTGCGGACAGCATCGATATCCCCATTATGGATAATGGTCACTTCAGCAATTCTCGTGTAGAAGGTAGCTTCTTCAATGGCAGGATCTGCCTTAAGGAGGCTTTCCACATAGGCTGCTTCAGCTTCTGTAAAGCGGTGGCCACTAATTCGTACGCGGAGGCGACGATCTAAGCGGCTAACAACAGAGAACTGTAACATAGTGATATCCCTCTCTGATTATTTGTTTTCTTCGAAGATTTCTTTGTCGCGTTTTTCGTTAATTTCGTTAGCTTCAGCCAAGATATCAGTGGAGGAAGCTTGTACCTTATCAGCTGTTGCCAATACAGAATCTTTAGCGCGAAGGCCAGCAGCTACGATGTTAGCGTATACTTTTTTAGCATCATTGCTTGTCAAAATTTTCAAGCCCAAGGTACCCAAAGCCAAACCAGCAGCGAATAAGTTAGCGTTTTTAAGATTTTTTTGATTGAAGTTGAACATAGTATGTACTTCCTTTCTCTTAATACAATTACTAATGATTATAATTTAAATTTTATATCACAAGGCTCAGGAACTCAACTGATAATTAGTTATAGAACCCATGCCTAGGAGTAATACTAATAAAATTTCACAATAATTTATATATCTCTGCAAGGATATATATTATTTTATTTTTGTCTAAGACACTATCACAAGTCAGTAAAAACAAAGAAAAAGCCCTAATCTCAATTAGGGCTTTTTCAAATGATAATGCCTTAATGGAGAGAGATGTATTGACTTTATTCTCATTTATTTCTTCTATTTGAGAATAATATATTTACAACCCTCTACTTAGAGGCCTTAGTATTTAGTAGTTTTCACCTTAGAGCTCAACACTTGACCAGTCATCGCATCAACTTTAACAGTGGCTTTCTTATCGCCGCCATTAGTCATATCGAATTCATAGACAACTTTAGATCCTTGTTTTTCTAATTCCCATTCCATAGTTTGGAAATCGCCACCTACTTTTTCAAGAGCTTTAGTTTCTGCCATTTCAGGGATAATAGTTTGTTTCAAGTTAATCCCTTTTTTGTTTGCATTCTTAGCAGGTTTAACCTTTTGAGATACGATTTGGCCAGTCGCTTCATCCACCTTTAATTCAAGAGAGTGAGTTTTAGTGAAGCCTTCTACTTCATAGGTTGGATGATGTTTTGCATCATAAGAGAGAGAGCTTACCATAGCTCCAGGGAATTGACGTTGGAAGGTTGTCAATGCCCCAACATAATCAATTTCTGTGGATTTTTGGCCTGGTTGAACAGCGCCCATACCATTCCAAGTAGATTGCATAGCTGGTTTATTAGCGGCTTGCATTGCTGCACCATTAGTTGTGGATGCGGCTCCTACGACACCAGTCGCCAATAAGGTAGACATACCCAATGCGCACAATACTTTTTTCATAGATTTGCTGTTTTTCATAGAAATCACCTTTACAATTCGTGTTAACAATAAGAAAAACAATAAAAAACTAAAACAAAGAATAAGTCAAATCATCTCACGCAAATTCCATAGTAACCTACGCAAGCATTCTAGGTTTTTCGACTTATAGTATTTGTTTCGACAATCATAGCAGAAAATCCTGCACAAATCACTATATTATTCTACTTTTACAGGAAAAATTATAAAGCATTTATAGACTATTTATTCTTTATTAATAATCTTAAATTTTTCTTACTTATTTCTATAATATATAGTCAAAATTACTATTAATCGACTCCTAATATGGCAACAAATAAGCCCCCTCTCACATATGAGAGGGGGCTTATTATATACATCTGCCGAATGATGCCTGTGCATTGGTTCCATTTAAGCTAATCGCATTACTCCCCGAACCAGCCGTAATAGATACAGAAGTTCCGTCTAACTTAATGGCATTAGTACCTGTACCAGCCGTAATTGCACCTGTTGTACCATCTAGTACAAGTTGCTTAGTTGCCGTACCCATAGATACCTTATTGTTAGCTTTTACAGAATCTACGGTAATATCTTTATTTAATTTGGTAGTAATCTTTTTTCCTGTACGATCAACGGTAATATTTGAATCACCAGTGAAATCTACCGTATTTCCTTTTGCTACACTTTCACCAGCATCACCATTAGCAGATACCGTCCATGTATATGCACTTTTAGAAATGGCATCATTAATAGACTGTGCTACATTTTGAGCATCAGCCATACCTTTATTGGCTGATGCCACTCCATTAGCATTAACACTAATACCCTGCGTTTTACCGATAATGGTAATACCATTTGTACTCGCTGTCGTAGTAATGTAGGTAGTATCCCCTTTAATGTCCAATGCACCAGTAGCAAGATTCACATCATTATTACCACTGAACGCAAGATTTACACTCTTTAATTGAGCCACATTGACTGCATCTGTATTGTTTGTACCTGCTGCTACACCAGTAATTTGACGAGTTACACTAGCACCATCACCAACGGATACCGCTGCATTTGTACTAGTAAGTACATTACCAGCTAATCCAGCATACTTATTAGTACGATTTTCGTTTGGATTGTATCCTTTGGCACCTTTATCAACAGTAGCCTTAGAGCTAGAGCCTATTGCAACACCATTAGTACCATCAGCTTGACTTGCATCAGCTAGCTTGCTAGAAGGGGGCTCTGCCGCAGCCACTATGGATTGCATACTCCACCTATTGCCAAGGCTGCAAAAATCCCAGCCACAATTACTTTCTTTTTACCCGTCCTATTCTTAGCAATCTCAGATACTACAATATAGCATTGCTTAGATTTAGACCCAATAACCTTAAATATTTTATTCATGGGTTCTCCTGAAATAACTATTTCAAACCAATCATATACACCCTTTTATTTCTAATTTTCTCAATATTTTTGTTATATATAAATATACTTATATTTTCAAACCTTCTCACATTTATCTCATGCTTTTATTTCAGTCATTACAAGGCTTTACTTTCTATGTTTTACATGAAATAAGTCTCCCTCTGATTTCATTTTCCTAAAATCAGAGGGAGACTTATTTATTCACATTTATTTAATTTTGTATAGGTCTATATATACACCCTTATATGCTCATCCCTATACTCAGCGTTTCATATCAAAAACATATGCACTTTGGTCTCTAGCTAAGCTTAAACAAGATTGCCAATCCTTCCAATAGGCTCGGTAGAAATCTTGAGCCTGATCGATGGATACGATTTCGAAGTTAATAGACTCACCTGGTGACAATTGGCTGAGACGGGTGAGATCAGGTGTGATAACAGTAGCAATCTTGGTATATCCGCCCGTTGTCTGTCGATCAGCCATAAGGATAATGGGCTGCCCATCTGATGGTACTTGTATAGACCCAAGAACAGTACCATCGGAAATGATATCCGCCCCATCTATGTGTTCAATAGGAGGACCTTCCAGGCGAAAACCCATACGATCGCACCGATCTGTCAATCGATAGGCATCACTGACAAATGCCCTTATACCATTCTCTGTAAATCGACCTGCTTGACTAGCTAAAACTACTCGAATAGGTGCAAGTCTAGTTTCTGTACAACGCTCAGAGAGACCTTTATTACAAAGGCTATGAACAGCCGGTTGATAGGTACACCAATGAACCGCTTCCCGCCCAAACGTTTTGATAGGCAAATAATCTCCAGCGTGAAGAGCTCGCCCGTGAAATCCGCCTATATGTGCCTTAGTATGAGTAGCTACAGATCCATTTATAAGTGGTGCATCCAAGCCACCGCCAAAGGCAATATACATCCGAACACCACGAGTTGCGAGTGTCCCAGAAATAACATCTCCATCATGACAGAGGAGAGGAATGTAGAGGGGAACAGGATTTCCATTAATAGTAGGTTTCATATCTGCCCCTGTAAAAGCCACTATAGCAGCCCCCTTCAACCGTAAGGTCGGAGGTAAAAGAGTACATTCCAAGGCCCCTAAGTTTTCTTGATTGCCTACTAGCGCTTGCCCCAACTGATAGCTTTCCTCATCCATGGCGCCCGCTACAGGCATCCCATATTGTTGATAGCCCTTGCGTCCTCCATCCTGAATCGTAGTCAGGAGACCAGGCGCTTCTACCTCAATGGTTGCCTTAGCAAAATCTCTATGATTGGCCACGAAGATCACCTACCTTAATCCTTTTTTGTGCGGGGACATAGGCTAAGCCCAACTCCTTAATACGGATAAATTCATCCTCTCCAATAGGTACATAGCGCACATAATCTCCAGCCTTACATAGGGCTCCGCAGTTTTGCCTGCTATCGTACATGGCAATGGGCGTACGACCTATAATTTGCCAGCCCCCTGGCGAATCAGATGGATACGTCCCTGTTTGTTGACCCGCTATACCTACGGATCCTGCATGTATCTTGGTTCTAGGCGAAGCCAATCGCGGGGTAGCAATGCGAGGATCCATTCCGCCCAAGTACGTAAATCCAGGCATAAAACCCAGCATGTAGACTAGATAGTCCCGCCCACTATGGATAGACACCACCTCTTGAGTGCTTAGACCTGCATGGGTAGCAACAAAATCTAAGTCTGGACCATAGTCACCTCCATAGAGGGTAGGAATTTCTATCAAGTTGACATAATCGTCAGATCTCACAGGCACTTCCTGCTCTAACAAGGATTCCAATAGGCTCACCATATCCTGGTAGGAACGGACCATAGGGTCATAATAGACCAAAAGAGAACAATAGGTGGGAACAAGCTCTCCAAGCCCCTCTAAATGGAGGTTTTCAATTGACCCTACAAGCCTCTGAATGGACTGGTTAATAGTGGGGTCAATAGCCTGTCCGAACTCGAGAGACAGGGCCCTATCACCAGCGGGAAAAATGCTGGCTTTCATATAACAACACTCCTATCGGCAGTATTAATGTAACTGCATTGCCAGATACGAAATCTTAACTTATAAAAACTAAACCTCCTCTAGCCTAATAACTTACTAATGCCCCCTAGGGATGTTAGCCCCATATAGGCAGTTACGATAACTACAATCCACCCCGCCCCATACAGGAGACGGTTATGCTTATACTCACCAACAATATTTTTCTTATGGGTTGCTACTAGCATAACAGCCAGCGTAACTGGTAGAATCAAACCGTTTAAAGAGCCTGCCAAAATGAGTAAAGCAGCGGGTTTACCAATGCCCATAAGGATACAGGTAGAGACGAATATAAAGGCCATAATGGTTAACTTTTCATACTTTTCTACAGGCTTGAAGAGAGTCTTTAGGAAGGATACGGATGTGTAGGCCGCTCCCACAACAGAGGTTAAAGCTGCACAGAAGAATACAATGCCAAAGAGGATATGCCCCACTGGACCAGCCCCTAATAGGAAGGCCGAACCAGCAGGATCTTTAGGATCTAGGACAAAGCCCATAGAAACAACCCCTAAAACAGCCAAAAACAGAAGAATCCGAACCAAGGCATCTACCGTAAGACCCATGAAGGCCGCACGACGAACATCGGATAAGTGTCCCAACCCTGTTACACCGGCATCAATGAGGCGGTGCCCTCCAGAGAAGGTAATATACCCACCTACAGTACCGCCAATAAGGGTTACAGTCGCCAACCAAGGCACTTGGTCCGGTAGGATAGCTTGGCTAGCCGCCTGACCTACAGGAGGATTAGTAGAAGAGGCCACATAAGCGATTAGGAGAAGCATAACCATGCCCAAGACCTTAGCCGTCGTATCCAAAACACCTCCCATCTTTTTAGATGCGAAGAGGAGGATTCCTATCATACCACTAATAGCTGCTCCAGTGGTCGTATCGATACCAAAGATAATATTTAGGCCCATAGCAGCACCACCAACATTTCCTATATTAAAAGCTAAGCCCCCTAAAGCGACGAGGAAAGCTACTAGGTAGCCTAGGCCTGGCAAAACCTTATTCGCAATGTCTTGCCCCCGCATCTGGGATACGGCAATAATAGACCACACATTGAGTTGGGCCACCAAAGAAAAAATGAGAGATACCACAATGGCAAAGGCAAAATCAGCCTTAAGCTCATTAGTAAAAGCCGCTGTTTGGAGCATAAAACCAGGGCCAATGGAGGAGGTGGCCATCAAAAAGGCCGCCCCCAAAAGAACGGATAGGGATGCTTTCCCTGTTATGGGTTTCATAGGACTTCCTCCAATCTATAGTAATTTACTGGTTTAGCCAGTAAACTTATGCATTAATCAACCTGAAAGTTAGACACGCGGACGCCTTCTTTTTCCAATCCTTTGCGAATATGCTGAGCAAAAGCTAAGGCCTCAGGATTATCCCCGTGGAGGCAGATGGAATCTGCTACAATAGGAATTTTACTGCCCGTACTGGTCTTGACCTGTCCATCCATAACCATGCCAAGAACCCTCTCTAGAGCTTCTTGCGGATCTTTGATAAAGGCGCCCACCTCATCACGGGGTACCAAGGTTCCTTTATCTGTATAACCACGGTCGGCAAAAACCTCTTGAATGACAGGGATACCTCGTCGTTCAGCCTCCTCAGCCATATAGGATCCCGATAAAGCCATAACCTTGAGGTCTTGCCCCAAGGAGGCCACTCCATCGAGGACAGCATCAGCTAAGACCGGTTCTACACAGGCTGCATTGTAGAAGGCTCCATGAAGTTTCACATGTTGTAACTTCATACCGTGAAGCTTCGCAAAGGCATCGAGGGCCCCTACCTGGTACAACATGTAAGCCTTGGCCTCAGCGGGACTAATCTTCATCGCGCGACGGCCAAAGCCCATGAGGTCCGGATAACCAGGATGAGCTCCCAGAGCCACCCCCTTATCCTTACAAAGGGCTACGGTTTCATCCATGATAAGAGGATCACCAGCATGCCAGCCACAGGCTACATTTGCAGAAGTCACATAGTTTAACACCTCACGGTCTAAACCTAGGTGATAATTCCCAAAACTTTCCCCCAAATCACAATTTAAATCTACTCTGTACACCATAGTTCTCTCCCCTATACTATGTAAAAACAAGGGCTGCCAAGCTACTTGCACGGCCTCTTATTCATCATTGATTAATATTCTATAGAATTTATTCTCTTGCCTCATTATAACTCTATAGAATTTTTTACACAAGAAACGGATTTATGTATACAAAATTCATTAGAATTGCAATTCCTATACACAACCTTACTTCAACGATAAGATTTTATAAAGATCCATGGTAAAACAGAAGGACCTCCCCCTAGTCATACTAGGAGGAGGTCCTTCTATTTAATACTCTTACTATATAAGAGCTTCCTTATGGATATAGTTTTATATTACCACTCGCAGATTAGAGCCTAAGTCTTACTTTTGGTCCTTTTTTTCTACTCCATCAGATGCCTTGGTTTCCTTTTTAGCAGTGTCTTCTTCTTTGTCTTCAGAAATCACAATGTGACCATCTTTGACATCTGCTAAGAGGTGTTTAGCATCAATGTGGTCCAAGTAGAAGTCAGTTACATTGTCGCGGATTTCATTTTCAACAACCCGGCGCAATGGACGAGCACCCATCGCCTTGTCATAGCCTTGTTCCATCAAGATTTCCTTAGCTGCATCGGTCACTTTCAAGGTGATGTTCTTTCTAGCTAATGTCTTATTCACTTGGTCTAACATGAGGTCTACAATCTTCTTCAAGTCATCCTTAGTCAAGTGGTTGAATTCAATAACCCCATTGAAGCGGTTGAGGAATTCAGGACGGAAGTATGGAGCAATCCGATCCATGATTTCAGCTTGATTTTCATCATCTGTGTTGTCTCCATAGCCAAAGCCTGCATTGGAGGTAGCGATGATAACGGTGTTCTTGAAGTTTACTGTGTTGCCTTGACCATCTGTCAAATGACCATCATCCAATACTTGTAAGAGAAGAGTGATAACTTGAGGGTCTGCTTTTTCAATTTCATCGAAGAGAACGATGGAATAAGGATTACGACGAACTCGTTCAGTCAAGGTATTAGAGTTGTCTTCATAACCTACATAACCTGCGGTTGCACCAATCAATTTAGAAACAGCAGTGCGGTCGCTGTATTCGGACATATCCAGACGGATAATAGCATCCTTATTGCCGAACATATCAAGGGCCAATTGTTTAGCCAATTCAGTTTTACCAACACCAGTAGGACCTACAAAGAGGAAGCTACCGATTGGCCGGTTACCTTCATCGAAGCCAGCACGGTTACGGCGAATAGCACGAGATACGGCTTCTACGGCCTTATCTTGACCGATTACATGAGCTTCCAAACGGGATTTCATATCTTTCAAGCGTTCGATATCAGATGCGCCCATTTGGGAAACAGGAATACCGGTCATCCGTTCTACCGCTTCTGCTACGTCGTTAACAGTAGCCACAACCTTTTGATTGTCAGTATGCTTATCAACTTCTTCTTGAAGTTTTTGAATGCGCATCTTTTCGTTGATCGCGGATTCGTAATCTTCTTTTTGGGCATATTCTTCTTGTTTATCCTTGGCTTCCTTTATTTCTGCTTCCAAGGTCTTAATGTCGGTTACAGGATGTTGAGATGCCAAGTGAGCAGCCGTTACATCGATAAGGTCGATGGCTTTATCAGGCAAAGACCGTTGAGGGATGTATTGCACGGAGTAATCTACAGCTGCTTTCAAAACAGCATCTGGCAATTCAATGTTATGGTGAGCTTCGTAAAGTGGACGAATCCCCATGAGGATCTTGAAAGTGTCTTCCGCAGATGGAGCGTTAACCTTAACTTCGTTAAACCGACGAGCCAAAGCTGCGTTTTTCATGATAGTATTCCGATATTCATCTTGGGTCGTAGCACCGATAACGGTCAATTCTCCACGAGACAAAGCTGGTTTTAAGATATCAGCCAAGCCCTTGGACCCTTGTCCATCACCTGTAGAACCAGCCCCCAAGATTTGGTGAATTTCATCGAAGAAGAGGATGATGTTACCAGCTGCTTTAACTTCCTTGATGAGGTTTTGGATGTTTTCTTCGAAGGACCCACGGTATTGAGTACCAGCTTCCAAGCCAGAAATATCAATGGAGATGATTTCTTTATTCTTAATAGCTGCTGGCACATCGCCATTGACGATAGCTTGTGCCAAACCTTCTACAACAGCGGTTTTACCAACACCTGCGTCCCCTACGAGGACTGGGTTGTTCTTGGTCCGACGGGCCAAGATTTCAGCAGTTTCTTGAATTTCTTTATTACGGCCAATAACAGGATCCAATTTGCCTTGACGAGCTTGGTCAGTTAAGTTGGTACCCAAACGAGCTAGGATACCATCTTTTTTCATCTTACCGGCTTGGGCAGCTTGTGCCGCCTGGATTTCCTCGTTGGTTGGCAAATGACCTGTTTGACGATAGTAAGCGAATTCTTCAGGAGTTACTTCGCGACCATTGATTTGGTAACGACGGTTTTCTGTGGAGAAACCGCCCATGTTACCCATCAATTGATCGAATAAATCGTGCATGCTGTTGAAATCGTTGCCAAAGTTGTTAAAGTTGTTGTTCATATATATTACCTCTCTTTATAGTCACTAGGATTAACTTGTTTATTAAACCTTTTGACTTTTTATGTGTCTTTTCTCTAGGATTTTTCTTCCTATGCCATTATAATAGACCTATTTAATTTAAAAGTCAATAGGTCAAACTAAATATTTTTGACTTTTTTTGACTTTTTGTTTTCGCTAGTACTAAAGTCCTATAAAAGCAATTATCTACTTATTTTTCCCCCTTTCCCTTATAAGAAAACCTACCTCCTTAGCTAACAAGTTAGCTAAGGAGGTAGGTTACTATTCTTATAAATTAGATTCCTCTAAAAGTGGAAGAGCAAACGCTAGATGGTTTAGAAGTTATGGCGGAATCCTGCATCGATGCGCCACTTATTATCTATAGTGGCACCAAAGTTCTTAGTTAGAGTTCCATAGAAGTATGTATTAGGAGAATAATTCCAGGTCCCCCCTACTTCTGCATCTAGCCAGGTATCCTTAAGATCAAGCTCGGTATTCACTGTTGGATTTCCTAGAGCAGAATAGGAGGCTTTCATTTTGCCGGAAAATTCATGGGCCAAGGCAAGTTTAGCAAAGAAATTAGACTTATTGGTTTCCTTACCGACACCGATACCCAAGCGACCAACTGCAGAATTAAGAGCATCTGCTTTTACATGCATACTGCCACCGCTAGCTACAGCCGCATTATAGGAGACGCTATTTAAACGGCCTAGAACCAGTTCAAGGCTAGGATCCAGGTACAGACCATTAGCCTTCTTAATTCTCTTACCATATTCAGCGCTTAAAGATGTGCCATAGGTATGATAATTCCCACTTAAGCGATTTCCGGCTAGGTTATTGAGGGCATAGTCATTAGACAAACGGCTACCACGAGCGACGACATCCAAATAAGAGCCATCATCATTTTGTTTAGTTCCGTAAACAGCAAGGCCAGCTAACTTTCCATCGCCAGAACCTGTCGTATAGGAAGTGTTTGAGTCGCTATAGTCAAGGGCTCCACCGAGAATCCACCCACTGGACAAGCGATGGTCATAGCCCACCTCTACACCATTGTAGGTCATATGCACATCTGCCCCGTCAGACATAGACGATTTGCCACCGATATACTTACCCCAAACACCTTGTCCTGCTTTGGCAAAACGAAGGTCACCTAAACGCCTTTGTAGGTTATTGGTGTTATTCCGCCAGGACATAGCTGTAGATGCTAGGGCTGCCTTACTACCACTTACAAACGTGGATTCGCCTGCGTGCTTTACAGGTGCAACATCAGAAATAACTAGCTTACCATCGCTATCGAAATTATCTACCCCTAATTCTATGCTGGCCTTTGGACGCGTTACCCCTTCCTTAATTTCTAGAGAAGCAGATAGCTTCTTATCCCCACTGTTGGCATAGTGCAATTTTTCTCCCAAAGTTTTCATTTCTTGCCGGTAAGAAGCATCATCTTTTAAGTCCTTATTAGAATCCCCTTGCAAGGTAATGTGGCTATGATCAGCAGCATGTTCTATGACAATAGCACCCTTACCAGCAGCGGCAGCCTCTGTCCCATCTTGGTAGCTAGCTCTAGTATAGCCACTATAGTTTTGAATACTAATAGGACGGCCATCAATCGGATGAATGACCCCAGCGTGGTCCACATCCGAACCACCAACTAAATTACGGACCTTAGAACCCTTATAAAGGTAGGCTGCATTATCATTAGACTTACGTTCCTTTTTAGGGGTAGGCCGTTCAGCCCCAATCCATTCATTATTCCAGACGGCTCCATTTTGTAGGTATATATCCGCACCGGAATTATGGGGGTTCTTATTGCTTTCCTCATATTCATTCAAGACTGCACCAGTCAGACTAGAATTAGGTGTGGTTAAGGCAAGACCTATATTGGTGGAACGCTCATTAGGGTTAGGGTCACGGCCGTAGTCCTTATCAATAAGGCCTACATTCCCATAGAGGGTTAAATTCTTAGCGCCAGGCTGCTTACCATCTAGGCCACTATTCACATAAATATTCCCTTCTTCTGCTACAGCGGAATAGGTATCAGCCGTAGCAACAGGATGAGTTATAACCTTGCCGCCCCCTTCAACGATGATGTTACCTTGCTTATTAACTTGAAGGCCAGAACCAACCGCATCAATATCTACATTCCCTTTTACATGGATAACTGTATCACCATAGTCAGTATCACCGAAGCGCTTAACAAGGCCACCGTAACCAGCATAGACGGCATTCATATAATAGTGACCTAATTCCCGCTTAGATGCAGGGGCATCATTCTTAAGGACCACCTTTAAATCTTTATCCACGGTTAACTGAGAGCCAAAGCCATTATAAATCCCTGTTACATTCTTACTTTTCCCTTCATCCGTCAAACTTTTACCCTGTACCTGTATCACAAGATCATCTGCAATATGTTTAACTACAGGCTCTGTTTGTTGCGGATACCCCATGGTTAATCCCAAGAGTTCCTTAGGGGTATCAGAAAATTGGTTAATTTCTGTCGCTCCTACACCACAGGTTGCACTAGTTAATACCATAGCTGCCATGACAGCCGATAGGTTACGATTCACTTTCATGAGAACATCTCCTTAACAATCACACTACAAACGGTTCATACCTCTCAGGCTAATCATACAAGTCGCATGAGACAGAAAGACCCCCTAAGTCCAACTTAGGAGGTCTAATCAGTTTATTTCATACACTTCATGAAAACTCAGGGAGGCTAATCCTCTTATTCGTTAGGCTCAATCACGTAAGAGAGGGCACTAAAGTATTTATTTTGTTCGCCCTTATGGTCTGTTGGGAAGGCTACTTCAACACCTGCCACATTCAGACCCTCTGCAGCCACTGTAAGGGTTGCCTTACCATTCTCATCAGTTTGGGCTTGTCCATTTAGGTCATTGATCAAGTCCTTAATGAGAGGGGCATGGGCATAGGGTTTTCCATCCTTAAATACTTGGATGGCAAAGCTATCACCCTTGTTAAGGGTTAATGGATTGACTGCTGGAACGATTTGAATAAAAGCCTTTGGATCCTTGTAAGGTTTGGCAGCCGCATTCCAGTATTGGATATCATATTTAATAGCATGGGTAGACTTTTGTGCCCCAGGAACCTGTGTGATTGGTTTGTGAACGATATGACCATCCTTATCTTTAGTCCAATAACCATAGTCAAAGTCTGTTACAGTCACACCAAGATTAGCTGGCGGCACGATAGCGATATTTTTTTCCTGCTTAATAATTGGAACAGGAATTTCCTTCCCATCCACATCATACCCCTTTAAACCTGTAACCATGTCAGGATTATAGGCATTATCAACAGGTCCTTCGCCGAGTACAAGCACCTTTTGATCCAAGCGGTTGGCAAAGAAAACACCATGTGCATCGCTCACAGCACATAAAGATCCGGCTGCAAAGCTAAGTGCAAAGAGAGAAGCTAAGAGTTTTTTGCTCATATTAACCTCCAATTCTAAGAACTATTATCAAAACTATGTATTAATTATACCTCTAAAAAATTAAAATATGCACATTTTCATGTAAAATATAGTATTCTTTTTACTCATTAATATATTACATATAGGTATTTAATTGATAGTTTATTTCATAATCGGCCCAAACTAAAGATGATATCCTATAAAAAAATACCCCTAGCTGATTGCTAGGGGTATTTTTTATAGTTTTCTTTATTTCTTACAGCCTAAATTGTGATCCAGTGCTTTAGTAGCTAATAAAATAAGGGCAATTTCTAAAGGATAGCAAATGATATTCTTGATAACCCGCCCCACAATAATGGCTGAGGCGGCCTTATCATAAAAAAGAGTCAACCAAAGGGTATTAAGGCCCAAATGAATAAAGATTGTAATCAGGAGTTCAGGTAGCAAGAGGTACTTGAGTCGGATAGGCCGGCCATGTAGGAAATACCCATAAATATACCCTACTAAGAATTCAGACAAGATAAACCCAGGGAAGAAAACACCGCCACCAAAGAGGAGCATACCAATAAAGCACGCAATGGCTGCTACAAGGCCAGCCAAGAGAGGGCCGTAAAGGTAGGCAAAGATAGCCACTGGTAAAAAGCCAAAGGTAATGTGAATAAAGGTAGTATGGATGGCAAATATATAGGAAAGGGCTATGGTAAGGCCGATAAAGAGCCCCATCATAGCTATGTGTTTAGGCGTTAAATGTTTCATATCCTTTATCTCGTTCCCTTATCTCGTTCCCTATACCAAATACTATAAAACTTATAGTTAACTAATAATTTCACTATAAGCAGAAGACAGGAAGGCAACTAATCATTCCTTCCTGTCTTTTATAATACTATATACTATATAAAAATGTTTATTGCAGATAATCTTTCCTATTAAGCAAGCTTTGCTCGAACATTTTTAGCGGCTTCTACCATATTTTTAAGGGAAGCTACAGTTTCCTTTTCACCCCGCGTCTTAAGGCCGCAGTCTGGGTTAACCCAGAGGTGTTCCACAGGGATCTTTGTCAACATGAGGCGGAGGGCCTCTTCGATTTCCTCTACACTCGGTACCCGAGGGGAGTGGATATCATACACGCCAGGGCCTACTTCTGTCTTGAAGTTATTAGCCAAGAGGCTATCGAGGATAGTCAACTTGGAACGAGACGCTTCAAAGGTAATAACATCTGCGTCCATAGCATCAATTTCCTTGATAATGTCTTCAAATTCACTGTAGCACATATGAGTGTGAATTTGCGTTTCCACCTTAACCTTAGCATGGCAGAGACGGAATGCCTTGATAGCAAAATCTAAATAGTCGCTATACCAATCAGCTTTGCGAAGGGGCAATTTTTCCCGCAGAGCTGCTTCGTCTATTTGGATAATGCGGACACCAGCAGCTTCCAAGTCCAACACTTCATCCCGGATAGCTAGGCCAATTTGATACATCATCTCTTGCGTCGAAATATCTTCTCGAGGGAAGGACCAATTCAAGATGGTCACAGGGCCTGTCAACATGCCCTTTACTTCTTTCTTAGTCAGGCTATTAGCATATTGACTATAGTCCACTGTAATAGCTTGTTTACGCTTAATATCACCAAAGACGATTGGCGGTTTAACGCCACGAGTACCATAGGATTGAACCCAAGCATTGGAAGTAAATACATAGCCATCCAAGTTTTCTCCGAAGAATTCAACCATATCATTCCGTTCAAATTCACCATGAACCAATACATCGAGGCCTATTTCTTCCTGCAATTTGATGCAGTCAGCGATAAATTCTTTAGCCTTAGCTCGATATTCTGCCTCAGTGATTTCCCCTTGGCGGAAGCGCTTGCGATTTTCCTTAACCGCCTTAGTTTGCGGGAAGGACCCAATGGTAGTCGTTGGCAATAATGGCAACTGGAAGAGAGCCTTTTGGGCGTCCTGCCGTTCTTGAACAGTATTAGGGCGTTTAAAATCAGCTTCTGTCAAGGCTGCTACAGCGGCTTGCACGCCCTTGTCTACACGCAATTGGTTTTCAGCAAACAAAGCTTGGTTAGCTTGATAAAGATCATCCGCTTCGTAATCTTTTAAATCTGCCAATGCTCCAAGTTCGTGCAATTCGCCCAATTTTTCACAGGCAAAGGAGAAGTGCTTTGTCACCTCTTGTGAAAGCTTGCTTTCATTAGCCACTGTATAAGGTACGTGGAGTAGTGAGCAAGACGTGCTGAGGACTAAATCATAACCCTGTTGAGATAAGCCATTGAGGATTCCTAAGACCTTCTTATAGTCAGTCCGCCAAATATTTTTACCGTTTACTAAACCTGCAAAGAGGGTTTTATCTTGTGGGAACCCATACTTATTAAGGAGGTCTATGGTTTGTTTCCCTTCAACAAAGTCCAAGCCAATCCCATCAAAGTCTAGGCCTGTAAGAGTTTGATAGCAGTCACGCACATCACCAAAATAAGTTTGAAGAAGAACTTTAAGCTGTCCTTTCTTAGGCAATAATGTTTCATAAATGGAGGCAAAGAGGTCCACATCCTCCTTGGTCAAATCGCGTACTAAATAAGGCTCATCCACTTGTAACCAAACGACACCTTGGTCTTCAGCCACTTTAAAGATGTCTTCATAGGCCGCAAGGATAGCTGGCAAGACATCAGCTATAGTTTTCTTTCCTACAAAATCAGCCAATTTTAAGAAGGTAAATGGCCCCACTAAGACAGGCTTGGTTTCTATGCCAAGCGCCTTAGCTTGCCGGTAGCCATCGAGGAGGGCGCTAGACCGGAGCTTGATATCTACTGTATCTTCAATTTCTGGCACCATGTAATGGTAGTTAGTGTTAAACCATTTTTTCATGGAGAAGGCCTTTACGTCCCCTGCTGTCCCTTGGTAACCACGAGCCATAGCAAAATAGGTATCTACATCACCAAGGCCTAAATCTTGGTAACGCTGTGGAATAGCGTTCAAGAGAAAAGCTGTATCTAAAACGCCATCATAAAGAGAGAAATCATTAGATGGAATGAAATCAATACCAGCCTTTTCTTGTAAGATCCATTGACCCTGCCGCTGTTCTCTAA